>JACCRJ010000087.1 GCA_013813615.1 Lautropia sp.
ATAGTCGCCGAAGTCCACTTGCACCGTGTAGCGGGCTGAACGGACGTAGCGTCGGGGAAGTTTACGGTTGTGCCGGCGAATCTCCTCGCGCATCGTCGCTTCGTCCGGCAGGTGCGTCCTGCCCGCCGCGCAGACCGGCTCAGCCCTTTGCGATCCACTGGGCTGCCTTCTCCGCAATCATCAAGGTCGGAGAATTGGTGTTGCCTGAGGTGATCGTCGGCATGACGCCGGCGTCCACGATACGAAGTCCCGCCATCGCGCGCACGGCGAGGCGGCTGTCGACCACTGCCATCGGGTCCTCGGCACGACCCATGCGGGTGGTACCCACCGGATGGAAGATGGTGGTAGCGATGTCCCCGGCCAGCTTGATCAGTTCCTCGTCGGTCTGGAACTGCGCGCCGGGCTTCCATTCCTGCGGTTCGTACTTTGCCATCCCCGGCTGCGCGACGATGCGCCGGGTGAGCCGCAGCGAATCGGCTGCAACCTGGCGATCTTCCGGCGTGCTCAGGTAGTTGGGCGCGATGGCCGGTGCATCCTGAAAGCGCGGACTCTTGATCGACACGGCGCCGCGGCTGGTCGGATTGAGGTTGCACACACTCGCGGTGAAGGCGTTGAAGACGTGCAGGGGCTCGCCGAAGGCATCGAGGCTGAGCGGCTGCACGTGATACTCCAGGTCCGGGAAAGGCTTGTCTGGCGAGCTGCGCGTGAAGGCGCCGAGTTGCGACGGCGCCATGCTCATCGGCCCGGTACGCTTCAACGCGTACTCGAAAGCCACCAGCGCCTTGCCGAACAGGTTGCCGACCATCGTGTTCAAGGTCTTCGCGTTGTTGAGCTTGAACACCGCCCGGATCTGCAGATGATCCTGCAGGTTGGCGCCGACCCCCGGCAGGTCGACGATCACCGGAATGCCATGCTTTTTCAGCAGCGGCGCCGGCCCGATGCCGGACAACTGCAGCAACTGGGGTGAGCCTATGCTGCCGGCACTCAAAATCACTTCGCGGGCGGCCAGCCCGTTCACCATACCCCGGTCTGTCCATACTTCCACGCCGGTGCAGCGTACCTGGCCGCCGGGCTGCTTCTCCAGCAGCAGCCGTGAGACGTGTGCGGAGGTCCAGAGGGTGAAGTTGCGCCGCCCATGGCAGGTGGGTCGAAGGAAGGCCTTGGCGGTGTTCCAGCGCCAACCGTTCTTCTGGTTCACCTCGAAGTAGCCGACTCCCTCGTTGTCGCCGCGATTGAAGTCGCTGGTCGCGGGTATGCCCGCCTCCTGGGCGGCCTCCGCGAACGCGTCGAGCACGTCCCAGCGCAGGCGCTGCTTTTCGACGCGCCACTCGCCGCCACCGCCGCCGGGCAGGTTCCCGTTCGACGGCCGCGCGCCGTGCATCTCGTCGGCACCGCGGTAGTAGTCTTCATGCTGCTTGAAGTACGGCAGCACGTTCTGCCAGCGCCAGGCGTCGTTGCCGGTCAGGTGCGCCCACTGGTCGTAGTCGCGGGCCTGGCCGCGCATGTAGATCATGCCGTTGATGCTGGAGCAGCCGCCCAGGGCCTTGCCGCGCGGATAGCGCAGGCTGCGGCCGTTAAGCCCGGCGTCGGGTTCGGTGCTGTAGAGCCAGTCGGTGCGCGCATTGCCGATGCAGTAGAGGTATCCGACCGGTATGTGGATCCAGGGGTAGTTGTCCTTGCGGCCCGCCTCGATCAGCAGGACCCGCTTGGTCGGATCCGCGCTCAGGCGGTTGGCCAGCAGGCAGCCGGCGGTTCCGGCACCGACGATGATGTAATCGAAGCTCTGGCTGCTCAACACGGCGATCTCCGATGCAGCAATGATTGTATGTCGATGCGGTGGCTGCACCGGCTGCTGGGAACACCAATGATCGCGGCGTCGGCGTGTCGCCGGGCGCAACCGCGTCGTGCAAAGGCGTGCAGGGCGGGAAGCCAGCAGCGGTTCATTACAATCAGGCATGAACAGCGCCACACCGGGCACGCCCGGCACGCCCGCCATGCCCCCCGACCACCCATCCACCACCGCCTCGGCGCCCGCCGCCGACTCCTTCGCGAGGCTGCCCCTCGCCGCCACGACCCTCGCCAACCTGGAGCAGCTCGGCTATCGGTCGATGACGCCGATCCAGTCAGCGGCGCTGCCGCTGGCACTGGCCGGCCACGACCTGATCGCCCAGGCGAAGACCGGCAGCGGCAAAACCGCCGCTTATGCCCTGCCCCTGCTGGCGCGGCTGGATCCGAAGCGCTTCGACACCCAGGCGATGGTCCTCTGTCCGACCCGCGAGCTGGCCGACCAGGTCGCCGGCGAAATCCGCCGGCTGGCGCGCGGCGAAGGCAACGTCAAGGTGCTCAGCCTGTGCGGCGGCACGCCGATCCGCGGCCAGACCGCCAGCCTCGAGCACGGCGCGCACGTCGTCGTCGGCACTCCGGGGCGGATCATGGACCACCTCGAGCGCGGCAGCCTGAAAGTCGACAGCCTCAATGCATTGGTGCTCGACGAGGCGGACCGGATGCTGGACATGGGCTTCTTCGACGACATCGCCACTGTCGCCCGCAAATGTCCGACGAAGCGGCAGACCCTGCTGTTCTCGGCCACCTATCCGGAGGGCATCGCCAGGCTGAGCCGCCAGTTTATGCGCGAGCCGAAGGAGGTGAAGCTGCTGGCTGCCCATGCGGCAACCAAGATCCGCCAGCGCTTCTACGAGGTCCGCGAAACCGAGCGGCTGCATGCGGTGTCGCTGCTTCTGAACCACTACCGGCCTGTCAGTACCCTGGCCTTCTGCAACACGAAACAGCAATGCCGCGACCTCGTGGACGTCCTGCGCGGGCAGGGTTTCAACGTGCTCGAGCTGCATGGGGATCTCGAGCAGCGGGACCGCGATCAGGTGCTGATCCAGTTCGCCAACCGCAGCTGCTCGGTGCTGGTCGCCACCGACCTCGCGGCGCGCGGGCTGGACATCACGCAGCTGGAGGCAGTGATCAACGTCGACATCGCGCAGGATCCGGAGGTGCACATCCATCGCATCGGCCGTACCGGCCGTGCCGACGAGGAAGGCTGGGCCCTGAGCCTGGCCAGCCTGGAGGAAATGCCGCGGGTTGCCCGGATCGAGGAGCTCCAGCGAATGGAATGCAAATGGCATCCCCTCGCGTCGTTGACGCCCGCCTCGGCGCAGCCGCTATTGCCGCCCATGATCACCCTCCAGATCCTCGGCGGGCGCAAGGAGAAGATCCGGCCGGGCGATGTGCTGGGCGCCCTGACCGGCGAGGCAGGTTTCCCAGCCGCCCAGGTCGGTAAAATCAACGTCACCGAATTCTCGACCTATGTGGCGGTGGACCGGGACATCGGCAGGAAGGTGGCGAGCCGGCTCTCAGCCGGCAGGATCAAGGGCAAGAGCGTCAAGGCGCGGCTGATGGAGTGATCAGCCCGGGCCGCCTTCAGGCAGCGGAGCCGCCCTGCAGCTTGCCGTTGCGCCGATCGAGGAAGATGGTCAGCAGCACGGAAGCGTCCTCCAGCGCGCGCAGCGAATGGACTTCGTCACCACGCAGGTAGAGCATCTTGCCGGCGTCGAGCGTGCAAGGTTCGCGAGACGACACTTCAACCACGCCTTCGATGCACTGGATGGTGAGCT
>JACCRJ010000110.1 GCA_013813615.1 Lautropia sp.
CCGCAATGGCAGGAGCGGCAGTGTCTGCGAAGTCATCATTGTCTGGCTCATCAAGTCCCCGGCAGAAATGTCGATCTTCAGGCATGAAGCCCACGGGGGGCCACCGTTCCCGGCAATCTGCTAGTACATGCGGTGCGACCCGCAAAAGTCAAGCATACGCCCAATCACCGCGCCTGGATCGGCATGAAACCGCGGGCGATGTGGCGAATCTGCGGATAGAGGATCACCGGTCGAAAGCGACCGGCGGGTGGTGGTTGGGATGGATGTGCGGGCGGCCCGTCGGAAAGCGCTTGACGCGCGACGGGACCCCGATGCTATTTACTGCCCGCCACCTTCGGCTTTTCGCCGTAGATCACCAGCGGTTTGCCTTCGCCGTTGATCGCGTTTTCTTCGATCACCACTTTCTCGGCTCCGCTCAGGCTGGGCAGCTCGTACATGGTATCCAGCAGTACCTGCTCGAGGATGGAGCGCAGCCCGCGCGCGCCGGCCTTGCGCTTGAGTGCCTTGCGGGCGATCGCGTTGAGTGCGCCGGGCCGAATCTCCAGCTCCGTACCTTCCATGGAGAACAGGCGCTGGTACTGCTTCACCAGCGCGTTCTTGGGCTCCGTGAGGATCTGCACGAGCGCGCGTTCATCCAGCTCATCCAGCGACGCCACTACCGGCAGCCTTCCGACCAGTTCCGGTATCAGGCCGAACTTGATCAGGTCATCCGGCTCCACGTCCTTGAACAGGTCCGACAGTGTCCGCTCGGACTGGCTCTTGACCTCGGCGCCGAAGCCGATGCCCGAGCGCTCCGAGCGGTTGCGCACGACCTTCTCCAGGCCGTCGAACGCGCCGCCGCAGATGAACAGGATGTTGGTCGTGTCGATCTGCACGAAGTCCTGGTTGGGATGCTTGCGGCCCCCCTGCGGAGGAACCGAGGCAATGGTTCCCTCTATGAGCTTCAACAGCGCCTGCTGCACGCCCTCGCCGGAGACGTCCCGGGTGATGGACGGGTTGTCCGACTTGCGGGAGATCTTGTCGATCTCGTCGATGTAGACGATGCCGTTCTGCGCCTTCTCGACCTCGTAGTTGCAGTTCTGCAGCAGCTTCTGGATGATGTTTTCCACGTCCTCGCCGACATAGCCGGCTTCGGTGAGCGTGGTGGCATCGGCGATCACGAAAGGGACGTTGAGCAAGCGGGCCAGGGTCTGCGCAAGGAGCGTCTTGCCGGATCCGGTCGGGCCGACCAGCAGGATGTTGCTCTTGGACAACTCGACGTCGTCCTTCTTGCCCTTGTGGCGCAGCCGCTTGTAATGGTTGTAGGCGGCAACCGAGAGAATCCGCTTGGCGCGGTTCTGTCCGATGACGTACTGGTCCAGTATCTGCGCGATCTCGGCCGGCGTGGGCAGCCCGGTCCGATTGGTAGACGCCGGTTCGGCCTGCGCTTCATCGCGGATGATGTCGTTGCAGAGTTCGATGCACTCGTCGCAGATGAAGACCGACGGGCCCGCGATCAGCTTTCGAACTTCGTGCTGACTCTTGCCGCAGAACGAGCAATAGAGCAGCTTTTCACTGGAACCTTTCTTTTCCGACATCCGTTTCTCCGGGCTCTGCCGCGCAACCTCAAGCCTTCGGCGGCTTGCCGGCGGTATCCCGGGCGGCCAGAACCTTGTCGATCAATCCATACTTTACAGCATCTTCCGCGGACATGAAGTTGTCCCGCTCGGTGTCCTTTTCGATGCGCTCGATCGGCTGCCCGGTGCGCTCCGCGAGGATCTGGTTCAGGCGCTGGCGGAGGTAGAGGATCTCGCGGGCATGGATCTCGATATCCGAGGCCTGCCCCTGTGCGCCACCCGAGGGCTGGTGGATCATGATTCGCGCATTAGGCAGCGAAAATCGCTTGCCCTTTTCTCCGGCGGCCATCAGGAAGGCGCCCATGCTGGCTGCAAAACCCATGCAGAGCGTGGAGATGTCCGGCTTGACGAACTGCATCGTGTCGAAGATGGCGAGCCCGGCCGACACCGAGCCGCCGGGCGAATTGATGTAGAAGCTGATGTCCTTCTCGGGGTTCTCGCTTTCCAGGTAGAGCATCTGCGCAATCGCAAGATTGGCGGTCTGGTCCATGACCGGTCCCACCAGGAATATCACCCGTTCCCGCAGCAGGCGGGAATAGATGTCGTAGGCGCGTTCGCCGCGGCCGCTCTGCTCGATCACGATCGGCACCATGCCGAGGCCCTGCGCACCGCCGCCGCCCATGCCGGGAACCTGCCCTTGCGCCAGGATGCTCGGCGCGTACGGGTCCTGCGCGAGATGCAGGTTGACCTGGTCTTCGACCAGACTGTTGAACGTCATGTTGCTTTCCTCGATTCGGTTAGTTCGCAGCCATCAGTTCGTCAAAAGTCAGCGCCTTCTCGGTCGCCTGGCCCTTCTCTAGCACCCAGTCCACCACGTTCTGCTCGACCACCAGGGCTTCGACTTCTGCCAGGCGGTTCTTGTCGCTGAAATACCAGCGCACTACCTCGGCCGGATTCTCGTAAGTCTGGGCGAATTCCTCGATCTGTTTGCGGATCTGGTCGGGTTTGGCCTGCAGCCCCTGCTTCTTGACGATCTCGGCCACCAGCAGACCCAGCCGGACCCGCCGCTCAGCCTGCTCCTTGAAGGCGTCGGGCGGCACCGGAAGGTCCTTCATGTCGACGCCGCGGCCCTTCAGGTCCTCCCGCATGCGCTCCGCCAGCGCCCGCGTCTCCTGCTCGACCAGCGACTTGGGCAGATCGATGTCCGCCAGCCCGCCGATCTGGTCCATGACCGACGTCTTGGTCCGCGCCTTCAGGCGCTGCGCCACCTCGCGCTCCAGGTTGGCGCGCACATCACGCTGAAACTTCTGCAGGTCGCCGTCCTTGACGCCCATCTGGGCGGCGAAGTCGCTGTCCAGTGCCGGCAGCTCCGGGGCTTCGACCTTCTTCACGGTCACGTCGAAGCGGGCAGTCTTGCCGGCCAGTTCCTTGGCGCTGTAGTCCTCCGGGAAGGCGACGTCGAAGCTGCCGCTCTCCCCAGCGACCTTGCCGCTCACGCCGGCCTCGAAGTCCGGCAGCATCCGTCCTTCGCCGAGCACCATCGCGAAATCATTAGCCGTGCCGCCGTCGAATGGGACGTCGTCGAGCTTGCCGACGAAATCGACGGTCGCGCGGTCACCGAGCTTGCCGGCGCGCTGGACTTCGTTCCATCGGGTCCGTTGCTTGCGCAGGACGTCGATGGT
>JACCRJ010000119.1 GCA_013813615.1 Lautropia sp.
ACGTGGCTTTTCGATGCGGCGATCGGCAAAACCGGCTCATACGTTCCCGCGCTCGGCTGCGCGGTCCTTTGAATAGCACGAGCTCGGTCAACGCTGCGGCTGAAGTGATGCCGCGCAGCCGCGCCCCATCTCCCCAAGCGCGGCCCGCAGCCGAAGGCCACCGCTACAGCCGAAAAATCTTCCCAGGATTGAGAATATTCAAAGGGTCCAAAGCCACCTTGATCCGCCGCATCAACTCCAGCCCGTCCTCGCCGGCCTCGTCCGCCAGGAAGCCGATCTTGTGCAACCCGATGCCGTGCTCGCCGGTGCAGGTGCCGTCGAGTGACTGCGCCAGCCGCACGATCTGGTCGTTGACCAGTTCGGCGCGCTGCATCTCTTCCGGATCATTCGGATCGACGAGGATCACGCAATGGAAGTTGCCGTCCCCGACGTGGCCGATGATCATCGACTGGAAGCCGCTTGCTTGCAGCAGCTTGCGCGCGCCCTCCAGCGACTCCGCCAGGCGGGAGATCGGCACGCAGGTATCGGTGGAGATCGCCTTGCAGCCCGGCCGCTGCTGCAGGCAGGCGAAGTACGCGTTGTGGCGGGCGTTCCACAGGCGGGTGCGGTCTTCCGGGCGCGACGCCCATTCGAAATCCGCGCCGCCGTTGTCCGTCGAAAGCTGCTGAACCACCGCAGCCTGTTCGGCGACGCCGTTCTCGCTGCCGTGGAACTCGAAGAACAGCGTGTAGGCCTCGCGCAGTTCCAGCTTGCTGTGCTCGTTCAGCGCGCGGATCGACGGCGGATCCAGGAACTCGCAGCGCGCCACCGGCACACCGAGCTGGATGGTCTGAATCACGGTATCGACTGCGGCGGCAGCACTGGGGAAGTTCACGACGGCCGCCGAGATCGCCTCCGGCTGCGGGTAGAGCCTGACGGTGACCTCGGTGATGATGCCGAGCGTCCCCTCGGAGCCGATGAACAACCGGGTGAGATCGTAACCCGCGGACGACTTGCGGGCCCGGTTGGCGGTCTTGACCACCTTTCCTTCTGCCGTAACCACTGTCAGCGACAGCACGTTCTCCCGCATCGTGCCGTAGCGGACTGCATTCGTGCCGGAGGCCCGGGTGGCCGCCATGCCGCCGAGGGTGGCGTCGGCACCGGGGTCGATCGGAAAGAACAGGCCGGTGTCGCGGATCTCCAGGTTGAGCTGCTTGCGGGTGACGCCTGGCTCGACCGTCGCCGTCAGGTCGTCGGCGGCCACCGACAGCACCCGGTTCATTCCCGTCAGGTCCAGGGACAGCCCGCCATGGATCGCCAGCAGCTGGCCCTCGATGGATGAGCCCGCCCCGTAGGGAATCAGCGGGAACTGATGCTCGCGGCAGAGGCCGACGGCCGCTACCACGTCGTGCGTGGAGCGGGCATAGAGGACGGCGTCCGGCGGTACGGTGGGAAAGGGCGATTCGTCCTTCCCGTGGTGATCCCGGACCGCCTGCGAGACGGTAAACCGCTCGCCGAAGCGGGCGGCCAGGGCGGTTTCCAGCGCCGGCGGCAGCGGGCGCTTGAGCGCGTCGAGGATCGGCTTGGGATGGTTCATCGCGGGTCCGAAAGGATGGGCGAACCCGATTCTATCCCCGTGCTTCGCCCTCGGCGGGAAACCGGGCGATCCAGTGCCTTGCGATGTCGACACGGCGACAGATCCAGACCCGGTCGTGCTTCTCGATGTGGTCCATGAACCGCTGCAAGGCGCGCAGCCGCCCAGGCTTTCCGAGCAGGCGGTTGTGCATGCCGATCGACATCATCTTCGGCGCGTCGGCACCCTCCTCGTAGAGGACGTCGAACGTGTCACGCAGGTAGGTGAAGAACTGCTCGCCATTGGAGAAGCCGGAAGGACTGACAAAACGCATGTCGTTGGCATCGAGCGTATAGGGAACGATCAGCTGCCTGACGGTCTGCCCGTCGCTGCGCGTCACCGGCGTCCAGAACGGCAGGTCGTCGCCGTAGTAGTCGCTGCTGTACAGAAAGCCTCCGGCGTCGCAGAGCAGGCGCAGCGTGTTCGGACTGTCACGGCCGGTGTACCAGCCTTCCGGCCGCTGCCCGGTCAGTTCCCGGAGCGCTTCGATCGCCTTGTGCATGTGCGCACGTTCCGTCGCCTCCTCGACCTCCTGGTAATGGATCCAGCGCCAGCCGTGGCAGGCGATCTCGTGCCCGGCGGCGAGCAGTGCCTTCACCACTTCCGGATGCCGCTGCAGGGCCATCGCGACGCCGAACACCGTCAACGGCAGCGCCCGCTTCTCGAACTCGCGCAGGATCCGCCAGACCCCGGCGCGCGAGCCGTATTCGTACATGGATTCCAACGACAGGTGGCGTGCGGGATAGGCGGCCGGGTTCACGATCTCCGACAGGAACTGCTCGGAAGCGGTATCGCCGTGCAGCACCGAGTTTTCGCCGCCCTCCTCGTAGTTCAGCACGAACTGCACGGCGATCCTGGCGCGCCCCGGCCACTGCGGATCGGGCGGGTTGCGGCCGTAGCCGATGAGGTCGCGCGGATAGTCTGTCGTCATCAACCGGGATCTCCTGCTTGTGCGCCGGAACGCGCCCCTTCGCGGTCCTCTTGCCTGCGGAACCGGTCCGGCGGTCGTGTAGCATCTTAACGGTTGACAACAAGCTGCGCAGCAGCGGCGACGGAGAACATCTCGATGGCCCCGGTAATAACCTGCATCGACGACCTGAAGGCCTTGGCCCGGCGGCGGGTGCCGCGCATGTTCTTCGACTATGCCGACTCCGGCTCCTGGACCGAGAGCACCTACCGGGCCAACGAGGAGGATTTCAGGGGCATCAAGTTCCGCCAGCGGGTGGCGGTGAACATGGAGAACCGCTCCATCGCCAGCACGATGATCGGCGAGAAGGTCGCCATGCCGGTCGCCATCGCGCCGACCGGCCTCACCGGGATGCAGCACGCCGACGGCGAGATCCTGGCGGCCCGGGCGGCGGAACGGTTCGGCATTCCCTTCACTCTCTCGACAATGAGCATCTGCTCCATCGAGGACATCGCCGCGGCGACGACCCGTCCCTTCTGGTTCCAGCTCTACATCATGAAGGACCGGGATTTCATCAACCGTCTGATAGACCGGGCGAAGGCCGCGAACTGTTCCGCGCTGATGATCACGCTGGACCTGCAGATCCTGGGTCAGCGTCACAAGGACCTGCGCAACGGCCTGTCGGCGCCGCCCAAGCCGACGCTGAAGACCCTGCTCAACCTGGCGACCAAGCCGCAGTGGTGCCTCGGCATGCTCGGCACGCAGCGCAGGAGCTTCGGCAACATCATCGGCCATGCCAAGAACGTGAGCGACCTGTCGTCGTTGAGCGCCTGGACGGCACAGCAGTTCGACCCGGCGTTGAGCTGGGACGACGTGGAATGGATCAAGAAGCGCTGGGGCGGCAAGATCATCCTCAAGGGCATTCTCGACGCGGAGGACGCGCGGCTCGCGGTCCAGACCGGCGCGGATGCAATCATCGTGTCCAACCACGGCGGCCGTCAGCTCGACGGCGCGCCCTCCTCCATCGCCGCACTGCCGGACATCGTCGAGGCGGTCGGCAGCTCGATCGAAGTCCACCTCGACGGCGGCATCCGCTCCGGCCAGGACGTGGTGAAGTCGCTTGCCCTGGGCGCGAAGGGAACCTACATCGGCCGCGCCTTCCTCTACGGTCTCGGCGCGATGGGCGAAAGCGGCGTCACCCGATGCCTGCAGATCATCGCCAATGAGCTCGACCTCACCATGGCGTTCTGCGGAGTGCGCAACGTCCGGGACATCGACAAGAAAATCCTGTTGCCAGGAAGCTTCTGAGACCATGCCGCCCGGCATCGCCGGGAGCAGCATCACGCGTGTCGAGGCTCGGGGAGTGCGGCTCGCGAGCCAGCATGCCCTGGCCGATGGGCGCGAACCTTGCTGACGTCGGTAACCCCGGTTCGACTTCGACATCCGCTGCTTCCACGGCCGCAGGTGGCGCAGCCGCCGGGGCTCCTGCTGGCTCGATGCCTGCTCGTTGCCCGCCTGACGCCCGCTCGGCGCCAGCCTGAAAGCCGCCCTCGACGGTTGCAGGCCGGCCTCCCGGCGGGTCGGCTGGTATCCTTCCCCTGATTGGAGGCGCACTTGTTGACCACGGACTTGAAGAAAACCCCGGCAGAACCGAAATCTTCCGGCCCCATGTCCGACCACGATGTCTACCTGTTCAAGGAAGGCAGCCACATCCGCCTCTACGACAAGCTCGGCTCGCATCCAGGCGTGTCCGACGGCGTCGAAGGAACCCGGTTCGGCGTGTGGGCGCCTAACGCGGCCAAGGTCAGCGTCGTCGGCGAATTCAACGGCTGGGACAAGAGCAGCCATCCGCTGCAGGTGCGCCACGACGGTTCCGGCATCTGGGAAGGCTTCGTGCCTGGCGCACGCCACGGACAATGCTACAAGTACTGCATCGAGTCGCGTCACAGCGGCGCGGCGCTGGAGAAAGGCGACCCCTACGCCTTCGCGTGGGAGGAGCCGCCGAGGACCGCGTCCCGGATCTGGGCTCTGGAGCACGCCTGGGCCGATGCCGAGTGGATGGCCAGCCGCAAGTCGGCCAACGCACTGAGCGCGCCCTACGCCGTCTACGAGGTCCATCTCGGCTCCTGGATGCGCCCGGCAGACGATGCCGCCGGCTACCTGAACTACCGCGAGATGGCCGCACGGCTGGCGCAGTACGTGCGCAAGATGGGTTTCACCCATGTGGAGCTGATGCCGGTCACCGAGCATCCGTTCTACGGCTCCTGGGGCTACCAGACCACCGGCTACTTCGCGCCGACCGCGCGCTACGGCACGCCGGAGGACTTCATGTTCTTCGTCGACCACCTCCACCAGTGCGGCATCGGGGTGATACTGGACTGGGTGCCGTCGCACTTTCCGGGCGATGCGCACGGGCTGGTCAATTTCGACGGCACAGCGCTTTACGAGCACATGGACCCCAAGGAGGGATTCCATCCGGAGTGGCAGAGCTACATCTTCAACTACGGGCGTAATGAAGTCCGCGCCTTTCTCGCCAGCAGCGCGATGTTCTGGCTGGACAAGTACCACCTCGACGGCATCCGCGTCGACGCGGTCGCTTCCATGCTCTACCGCGACTACGGCCGCAAGGCGGGGGAATGGGTGCCCAACAAGTACGGCGGCCATGAAAACCTGGAGGCCGTGTCCTTCCTGCGAGATCTGAACGCGTCCGCCTACCGGGAGCATCCGGACGTGCAGATGATCGCGGAGGAATCCACCGCCTGGCCCGGCGTCTCGCGCCCGGTCTACACCGGCGGCCTCGGCTTCGGGATGAAGTGGAACATGGGCTGGATGCACGACACGCTTGCCTTCTTCGCCGAGGATCCGGTCAACCGGAAGTACCACCAGGGACAGCTGACCTTCAGCCTCTGGTATGCCTTCACGGAAAACTTCATGCTCTCGCTGTCGCATGACGAAGTCGTCTACGGCAAGCGCAGCCTGCTGGAGAAGATGCCGGGAGACGACTGGCAGAAGTTCGCCAACATGCGGCTGCTGTTCGGCTACATGTGGGGCCACCCGGGCAAGAAGCTGGTCTTCATGGGCACCGAGATCGGTCAGCGCAGCGAATGGGCGCACGACGGGTCAATCGACTGGGCGGTTCTTGAAGGCGCGCGTCACGAATCGTTGGCGCGCTGGATGGAGGACCTCAACCGCACCTACCGGTCCCAGCCGGCGCTCCACGAGATCGACTTCACCGGCAATGGTTTCGAATGGGTCGATGCCAGCGACACCCAGCAGAACGTGCTGAGCTTCCTGCGCAAGTCATCCAGGCCGAGCGAGACCATCCTCGTCGTCTGCAACCTGACGCCGGTGCCGCGCCACAACTACGCGACCGGCGTGCCGGCGGGCGGACGGTGGCTGGAGATCCTCAACAGCGACGCCACCCTCTACGGCGGAAGCGGCCAGGGCAATATGGGCGGCATGGAAGCCTCGCCGGTGCCGGCCCACGGGCGGATGTTCTCCCTTTCGCTGACGCTGCCGCCCCTGTCCGTCCTCTACTTCCGGAGGCAAGCATGAGCGTTCAGCAGAGGCGTCCGTGGGAGCGGGCGATCATCGAGAACGTGACGCCCCAGGTCGACTGCGGCCGCTTCCCCGCCAAGCGCAGCGTCGGCGACCGCGTGGTGGTGCAGGCCGATGCGTTCACCGACGGCCACGATGTGCTGCGCTGCCGCCTGAAGCACCGGCATGAATCCGAGCCCCACTGGACGGAAACCGAGATGACCGCGCTGGTCAACGACCGTTGGCGCGGCGAATTCCAGGTCCCCCGGCTCGGCCGCTACCACTACACCCTCACCGGCTGGGTGGATCACTTCCTGACCTGGCAGCACGACTTCGAGCGGCGGGTCGATCCGGCTGACATCGAGACCGCCCTGAAGTCCGGCGCCCTGATCGTGCGCGAGGCCGCTGCCCGGGCAGCCGGTCCGGATGCCAAGCGCCTGGAGCAGCTGGCGCAATCCCTGCTCGGGCCTCAGGACATGGAGACGCGGCGCCATCTCGGTGTTTCGAAGGATCTCGCCAGATCCATGAGCAGTTATCCGGACCGCAGCCATGCGGCGGACTACGAGCGCGAACTGACGGTGGTGGTCGAGCCGGTGCTGGCGAGGTACAGCACCTGGTACGAGCTGTTTCCCCGCTCGACCGCTGCGGAGCCCGGACGACACGGCACCTTCCGGGACTGCATCAAGTGCCTGCCGGCGATCGCGGAGATGGGCTTCGACGTGCTGTACCTGCCGCCGATCCATCCGATCGGCCGCCTCCAGCGCAAAGGGCCCAACAATACGTTGACGGCAGGACCGCAGGACCCGGGAAGCCCTTGGGCCATCGGTTCCAGCGAGGGCGGCCACCTGGCCATCCATCCGGAGCTGGGCAGCGGGGAAGATTTCCGGGCATTGGTGAAAGCAGCAGCCGCCCGCAGCATCGCCGTGGCGCTGGATATTGCGTTCCAGTGCGCGCCGGACCATCCCTACGTGACCGAGCATCCGCAATGGTTTCGATGGCGCCCGGACGGCACGGTCCAGTATGCGGAGAACCCGCCGAAAAAGTACCAGGACATCTATCCGTTCGACTTCGAGAATCCCGACTGGAAGGGCCTGTTCGAGGAATTGAAGAACGTCTTCCTGCACTGGATCGAGCAGGGCGTCACCGTTTTCCGAGTCGACAATCCGCACACCAAACCGTTCGCCATGTGGGAATGGCTGATCGGGGAGGTCAGGAAGCAGCATCCGGAGGCGATCTTCCTGTCGGAAGCGTTCACCCGGCCGCGGGTCATGCATCGGCTGGCGAAGCTGGGCTTCTCGCAGTCCTATACCTACTTCACCTGGCGCAACACGCGCCAGGAACTGACGGAATACTTCACCGAACTGACGCAGCACCACTCGCGTGAATACTTCCGCCCGAACGCCTGGCCCAACACGCCGGACATCCTGCCGGAGTATCTGCAGATCGGCGGACGGCCTGCCTTCATGACCCGGCTGGTGCTGGCTGCCACGCTGTCCGCCAACTATGGCATCTACGGCCCATCCTTCGAGCTGCTGGAGAACCAGCCACGGGCACCGGGCAGCGAGGAATACCTCGACTCCGAGAAGTACGAGATCCGCCAGCGGGACTTGTCCCAGCCGCACAGCCTGCGGCCGTTCATCACCCGGGTCAACCGCATCCGGCGGGAGAACCCGGCGCTGCAGGAGAACTGGAACCTGGGTTTCTGCCCCGTCGACAACGAGGCCATCCTCTGCTACTACAAGTCGACTGCTGACGGCTCGAACACGGTGATCATCGCGGTCAACCTCGATCCGCACCATGTCCAGTCGGGCTGGGTGGATCTGCCGCTGCAAGGACTGGGCATTGCCGCCCAGGACGCGTTCCAGATGCACGACCTGCTCACGGATCAGCGCTTTCTTTGGCACGGCTCACGCAACTTCCTGCAGCTGGACCCCTCCAGATCGCCGGCGCACATCTTCGTGGTGCGCAAGCAGATCCGTTCCGAACGCGATTTCGACTACTTTCTCTGATCGCACCCACTCCGCGGATACAAGACTGACAGATGAGAAGACCCGAGTTGATCAATCCGATGCCCCCGGAAGGCGTCATCGCCGGCAAGGACGTCGACCCGCTCTGGTACAAGGACGCGATCATCTATCAGCTGCACGTGCGGGCCTTCCGCGACAGCAACGGCGACGGAATCGGCGACTTCCGGGGCCTGACCGAGAAGCTCGACTACATCAAGGACCTGGGCGTGACCGCGCTCTGGATCCAGCCGTTCTACCCCTCGCCCCTGCGCGACGACGGCTACGACATCGGCGACTACCACGGCGTCCATCCGGACTACGGCACGCTGGCGGATTTCAAGCACATGATGCGGGAGGCGCACCGCCGGGACCTGAAGGTGATCACCGAGCTGGTCATCAACCACACCTCCGACACCCACGCCTGGTTTCAGGCTGCGCGCCGCGCACCGGCTGGCTCATCCAAGCGCGACTATTACGTCTGGAGCGACACCGACCAGAAGTGGCCGGAGACGCGGATCATATTCACCGACACCGAGAGCTCCAACTGGAGCTGGGATCCGATCGCCAAGGCGTACTACTGGCACCGCTTCTTCTCGCACCAGCCGGACCTCAACTTCGACAACCCGAACGTGCTGAAGGCGGTCATCAAGGTGATGCGCTTCTGGTTCGACATGGGCGTCGACGGCATGCGGCTGGATGCGATCCCGTACCTGAAGGAGCGGGACGGCACCAACAACGAGAACCTGCCCGAGACCCACCAGGTGCTCAAGCAGCTGCGTGCGGAGCTCGACAGCCGCTATCCGGACCGCTTCTTCCTTGCCGAGGCGAACCAGTGGCCGGAGGACGTCCGCGAATATTTCGGCGACGGCGACGAATGCCACGTGGCATACCACTTCCCGCTGATGCCGCGGATGTACATGGCGATCGCCCAGGAGGATCGCCACCCGATCGTCGAGATCATGCAGCAGACGCCGGACATCCCGGAGAGCTGCCAATGGGCGATTTTTCTGCGCAACCACGACGAGCTGACGCTGGAGATGGTCACCAGCCGCGAGCGCGACTACATGTACCGCATGTATGCGGCCGATCCGCGGGCCAGGATCAACCTCGGCATCCGGCGGCGCCTCGCGCCCCTGCTCGAGAACGACGGCGACAAGATCAAGCTGATGAACAGCCTGCTGCTGTCCATGCCTGGCTCACCCATCATCTACTACGGCGACGAGCTCGGCATGGGCGATAACGTCTATCTCGGCGACCGAAATGGCGTGCGCACGCCGATGCAGTGGAATCCGGACCGCAATGCCGGCTTCTCGACCGCTGACCCGCAACGCCTCTACCTGCCGCCGGTGATGGATGCCATCTACGGCTATCAGGGCGTCAACGTGGAGGCGCAGACCCGGGAGCCGTCGTCGCTGCTGAACTGGATGCGCCGGCTGCTGGCGGTGCGCAAGCAGATCTCCTCCCTCGGCCGCGGCTCGCTGACGTTCCTGCGTGCCGGCAACCGCAAGGTCCTCGCCTACATCCGGGAGTACAACGACGAGATCGTCCTCTGTGTGGCCAACCTGTCGCGCACGGCGCAGCCGGTGGAACTCGGCCTGAGCAAGTACAAGGGCTACGTGCCGGTGGAGCTGATCGGCCGCACGCCGTTCCCGCCGGTGGGGGAGCTGCCGTACCTGCTGACCCTGGCGGGACACGGCTTCTACTGGTTCAAGCTGTCGCTCAGCGAGGAAGCGCCGGCCTGGCACAAGGAATGGCTGAGCCGCGACGAGGTGCCGGTTCTGGTGCTGATCGATGGCTGGCGCAGCTTCATACCAGGGGCGGATTCGCGCCGCGGGGCGCTGGGACAGAAGGCCCTGCTTCGCCTGGAGACCGAGCTGGTGCCGCAGTTCATGGCAGGCCAGCGCTGGTACGCCGGCAAGGATGCGGCAGGCACGGGACTGGCGAAGGCGACCAGTGCGGCGGAAGCCGCCAGCGCGGGCGCCGCCAAGGCCGGTGCACGGGCGCAGCTGGTGCATAGCACCGAATGGAAGCTCGACGGCGGTACCGCGCTGCTCGCGCTTTTTCAGGCGGACGAGAGCCAGTATTTCGTGCCGTTGAGCCTGGTCTGGGAGGACGTGGATGGCGACCCCTCGCGGCTGCCCGGTCCGTCGGTCCTCGCCAAGGTCAGGCAGCAGGCACGGGTGGGGTTGCTGGTGGATGCGATGGCAGACGACCGCTTCTGCCGGGCAGTGGTCCGGGCCATCGGCGCCTCGCAGACCCTGCCGGCCGCCGACGGGCGGATCGAGTTCCGGGCGAGCCCCGAGTTCGCCACCCTGGCCGCCTCCATGAGCGACAAGGACCAGGTGGAGATGGCGGTGCGATTCCCGCCGGCACAGAGCAGCAACACCACCGTGATCGTCGGCAACAAGCTGTTCCTGAAGGCCTATCGGCAGCTCAGGGTGGGCGAGAACATCGAGGTCGAGATCGGACGCTTCCTCACGGAGGTGGCAGCCTTTCCCCATTCGGTGCCGGTGCTCGGCACGGTCGATCTCGTTCGACCCGACGGCAACAACGTGTCGCTGGCGGTGCTCCAGTCGGTGGTCCAGAACCAGGGCGACGGCTGGAACAACACCCTCGACTACCTCGACCGCTTCCTGGAGGGCTGCAGGCTCTCCGGACATCCGGAAGCGGAAGGACCCTCCGCCCACGGGGGTTACCTGGAGCTGGTGCGCGTCCTGGGCACGCGCACCGCTGAACTGCACCGCGCGCTGGCCACCTCGAGCGGCGACCCGGTGTTCGAGCCGGAGCCCATCACCCCCCAGGATCAGGAACGCTGGGCCGGGCAGGTGCGCGCCGAGGTCAACGAAACCCTTGACCGGCTGCAGTCGGACCGGCAGACGCTGCCGGAAGCCACGCTTGCGACGGTCGACCAGCTGCTGGAGAGCCGCCAGCGCATGCTGGACTCCATCGTCACCTTCCGGGCGCAACCGGTCTCAGGCAGCAAGATCCGCCACCACGGGGATTTCCACCTCGGCCAGGTGCTTCTGACGAACAACGACTTCGTGATCATCGACTTCGAAGGCGAACCGGCTCGCACGCTCGAGTCGCGGCGCCGCAAACACTCGCCGCTCAGGGACGTCGCGGGGATGATCCGCTCCTTCAACTACGCCGCGCGGGCTGCCCTCGCGCGGATGCCGTGGGAGGGCTTCAGCGACCGCGAGTTGCTCGAGGCAGCTGCCCTGCAGTGGGAGACGGAGACGGTTTCGGTCTTCACGCAGGCCTATTCGGCGGTGGCGAGCCATTCGGTCCTCTTCGATGAATGGGCAGATGTGCAGGGGCTGCTCAAGCTGTTCGTCTTGGAGAAGACGCTCTACGAACTGCGCTATGAACTCGCGCACCGGCCCGACTGGATCGCCATCCCGATCGGCGGGCTGCGCGCGCTTTTTCCGGTTGTTCCCACCGTGGAGCCGCAAGGAACCGCGACCCGATAGTGACTGCCGCGGTCGCCGCGCAGGTACGAGTTGTGCTATGCGAAACCCACCACCTGCCGCCGCCGCGTTCTGACCCGGGCCTTCATTGCGGCCTGCCGTCCGGAACGAAGGCGGCGCACTCTATCCAGCCATGAACCAACCGAATGCCGCGCCGCTCGCCCCGTTGCGCCCGATCCCGCGAGCCACGTATCGCCTGCAGTTGCACAAGGGATTCGGCTTCACGGAAGCGACCCGGGCACTTCCTTACCTGGCGGCGCTCGGCATCAGCCATGTCTACTGCTCACCGTACCTGCAGGCCACGCCCGGGAGCATGCACGGCTACGACGTCATCGATCCGACCCGGATCAATCCCGACCTGGGGACCCCCGAAGATTTCGACCGCTTCAACCAGGCCCTGCGCACCCATGGCCTGACGCAATTGCTCGACATCGTCCCGAATCACATGGGTGTGGAGAGCGACGCCAACGCCTGGTGGCAGGACGTCCTGAGACAGGGCAGGAACTCGCCGTACGCCGCCTACTTCGACATCGACTGGTCAGGCGCCAGCGGCCTTTCTCCCGGCAAGCTGCTGCTGCCGGTACTGGGCGCCGATCTGCAGGCGGTAATCGCCAGGCGGGAGATCAAGCTGCGCTGGGACGATGCCGCTCGGGGCTTCGAGTTGACGTACTTCGAGCGCCACCTGCCGGTCAATTCGCGCGGCACTGCGCTGATCTTTCAGGCCGCTGCACCCGCCGCCGGCGGCCCGCCGGACGCGCAGGCCCAGACGCAACCGTCTCTCGAACAGCGGCTGGAGGATCCAGCCCTGGTTGCTGCGGTTGCCGCCTGCCAGCACTACGAGCTCGCGCCGTGGCAAGACGCCGCCACCCGCATCAACTATCGCCGCTTCTTCGATGTCAGCGGCCTGGCGGCGCTGCGGATCGAAGACCCGGCGGTTTTCGAGGCGTCGCATCGTCAGGTGATCGAACTGGTTCGCGCCGGCATCGTCAGCGGTCTGCGGGTCGATCATCCGGACGGCCTGCGCGACCCTGGCGCCTACTTCAAACGGCTCCAGGCGGCAGTCGGCGCCGCGGAAGACGATCCGGCCGGCAACTCCACCGGCACCTCCACCGGCGCCTTGCCGGTTGCCGCCAGGACCCCGACGGCCATGGCAGGCGTGGCTCCCGGGGAGCCGCTTTACATCGTCGCTGAAAAGATCCTCGCCGAGGGAGAGGACCTGCCGGCGGACTGGCCGGTAAGCGGCACCACCGGCTATGACTTCGCCAACCTCGCCTGCGGTGTGCTGCTCGACGGCGAAACCGCCGGCGACGTCGACCGCGCCTGGCGGGACTTCACCGGCGAGACGGCGACGCGGTTCGGCGATCTGGCCGTCGTCGCCAAGAAGGAAGTCATCCAGCGCAGCTTCGGCAGCGAAATGGGGTCGCTCGCGCGCAAGTTCCTCGCCTTGCTGCCGCAGGAGCAGCAGGACCCGCAGGAATTGCCGCTGATCACTGCCGTGCTGGCGGAGACGATCGCCTGCTTCCCGGTGTACCGCACCTATCCCGGTCCGGCGGCGACGCCACAAGAGCGGCGCGTCATCCGGCAGGCCTGCATCGAGGCTGCACAACGCCTGCAGTCAGCCGGCGGCTCGGGCGCCGGCCAGGCCCGGGCGCAGCCATCGGACGACAAGCGGCAGGACCCGGCGGGTCGCGCCGGCGCCCTGCTGGCGGTGCTGGAGGAAATTCTCACCGGCCCGACCGGCGATCTCGACGGTTACAGCGAAACCGGGGGCGAGATCGGAACCGCTGGCAACGCCGCCGTGCGCGAGCGTGCCCTGTGGGCGGTGCGTTTTCAGCAGCTCAGCGCGCCGGTCATGGCCAAGGGCGTCGAGGATACTGCGCTCTACCGCTGGACACGCCTGGTGTCGATCAACGACGTCGGCGCCGATCCCGACGTGACCGGCGTGACAGTGGACCACTTCCACCAGGCCAACGCCAGGCGCCGCGCCGGCTGGCCGCACTCCATGCTGGCGACGTCGACGCACGACAACAAGCGCGGCGAATACGTGCGCATGCGCATCAACCTGATCAGCGAGGATCCGGCACACTGGCAGGCAACCGCGGCCGCGTGGCGCAAGGATGCCGGGCGACTGATGACCGGCGCCGGCATGAAGCGTCAACCGTCGGTGGGAGACCAGTACCTGTTGTTCCAGACCTTCATCGGCACCTGGCCGGTGCTGAACTGGCGGCCGACCGCGTCGGCGGATCCGGGCGGCGCGGAAGCGGCAGTACCGGACGAGGAGATGCAGGCCTACGGCGAGCGCCTCAAGGCCTACATGACGAAGGCCTGCCGCGAGGCGAAGCTGCACACGTCTTGGACCGAGACCGACGAGGAATACGAGAAGGCGCTCCATCGGCTGGTCGACCTGGTGCTCGGTGACCGTGAGCTCGCGGCTCGCATCGGCCGGGACGTCCGTCCTTTCGCCTGGTTCGGAGCGTTCAACAGCCTCGCCCTGACGGCACTCAAGTTGACTGTCCCGGGCGTGCCCGACATCTACCAGGGCGCCCACGTGCTCGACGACTCGCTGGTGGACCCCGATAACCGCCGGCCGGTGGACTTCGGGGAACGCCGCACGCTGATCGGCGAGCTGACCGAGCTCGCGGCCCGCCCGGCGGCTGAGATCCGGGCGACCGTCGGCGGCTGGGCGGCGAGCGGTGATTTCGCACGCCTGAAGCTGTGGACGATCCACCGGCTCCTGGGCTGGCGTGCGCTGCATCCGCAACTGTTCGAGACCGGCGAGTACGTGCCGGTGCCGGTGAAGGGCAAGCTGGCGCGGCACATCGTCGCCTACGCGCGCCGCAATGCCCGCCATGGCGTGCTGGTCGTGACGACGCGACTCTACCGCGAGCTCGGCTTCACCGGTCCGGATGCGGCACAACGCTCCGGCGGTGTCGCTCGGGCCCCCTGGGAGGCCGAGTGCCTGGACCTGGCGGCAGCCGGTATTCAGGCAGTCAACTTCCAGGATGTCCTCTGCAGCTCGTCCGATCGGGACCAGGCTGCACATGACGATGCTGCGGCAGACACCACCTCGCCACAGGCCGAACCGCCGTCGTCCCTTGCAGTCCGGGAACTCCTGTCTACGCTGCCGATCGCGGTGCTGAGCTTCGACACCGACACAGCCCACCGCTGACAGCCCGCATCGCTTCCAATACCCGTATCTCAACCAGCAGGACTCCATGACTTTCAGAAACATCACCTTGCGCGAAGGCAGCCCCCTGCTACTGGGCGCCGTCGCCGACAACCGTGGCACCAACTTCGCCGTCTTCTCCTCCTCGGCGACGAAGGTCGAGGTCTGCCTGTTCGACAAGCGTGGGCAGACCGAAGTGGCGCGCATCGCATTGCCGGAGTACACCAACGAGGTCTGGCACGGCTACCTCGAGGGCGTGCGCCCGGGCACGATCTACGGCATCCGCGTGCACGGTCCCTACGAGCCGGATGCGGGCTACCGCTTCAATCCGAACAAGCTGCTGATGGATCCGTACGCCCAGTCGCACTGGGGCTCGCTCACCTGGTGCCCCGAGGTCTTCGGCTACCAGCTCGGCCATCCGGACCTTGACCTGTCGTTCGACGAGCGCGACAGCGCGGCGTTTGTACCGAAATGCGTGGTCACCGAACCGGAGCTGCCTGGCTGGACCCGCAGCAGCCTGCGGGTGCCGCCGTCGGAAACCATCATCTACGAAGCGCACGTCAAAGGCTTCACCATGCGTCACCCGGACGTCCCTGAGATGCTCCGGGGAACCTTCTCCGGCCTTTGCGAGCCGAAGGTGATCGACTACATGCAGTCGCTGGGCATCACCAGCGTGGAACTCCTGCCCATCCACACGTTCATCAACGACAGCTACCTCCTCGACCAGGGCCTGACCAACTACTGGGGCTACAACTCGATCGGTTTCTTCGCGGCGGACCCGCGCTTCTTCGCGACCGGCTCGATCATCGAACTGAAGTCGATGGTCCAGCGCTTGCACGCCGCCGGCCTCGAGGTCATCCTCGACGTGGTCTACAACCACACCGCGGAAGGCAGCGAGCTCGGCCCGACGCTGTCGTTCCGGGGCATCGACAACGAGTCCTACTACCGCCTGCTGCCGGACAACAAACGCTACTACATCAACGATACCGGCACCGGCAACACGCTGAACCTGACGCGTCCGCGCACGCTCAAGCTGGTCACCGACAGCCTGCGCTACTGGGTCAATTCCATCGGCGTGAACGGGTTTCGCTTCGACCTTGCCACCATTCTTGCGCGGGAGCTGCACGGCTTCGACGAAGGCTGCGGGTTCCTCGACTCCTGCCTGCAGGATCCGGTGCTGTCGTCGGTGAAACTGATCGCGGAGCCCTGGGACTGCGGCCCGGGCGGCTACCAGGTCGGCGGCTTCCCGCCGGGGTGGGCCGAATGGAACGACCGCTTCCGTGACACGGCCCGTTCTTTCTGGAAGGGCGACGAAGCCATGGCAGGCGAGCTCGCTGGCCGGCTCACCGGCTCCAGCGACCTCTTCAACAAGCGAGGGCGCCGGCCCTGGGCCAGCGTCAACTTCATCGCCGCCCATGACGGCTTCACCCTGCACGACGCCGTGAGCTACGACCACAAGCACAACGAGGCCAACGGCGAAGATGGCCGGGATGGCCATTCGGACAACCGCAGCTGGAACTGCGGTGCCGAGGGGCCGACCCACGACACGGAAATCATCGAACTGCGCGAGCGCCAGAAGCGCAACCTGCTGACCACGCTGCTCTTCGCCCAAGGGACGCCGATGCTGATGGCCGGTGACGAGCATGGCCGTACCCAGCACGGCAACAACAACGCGTACTGCCAGGACAACGAGATCAGCTGGGTGGACTGGGAGTTGGCGGCGCAGGAGCACAACCGCGAACTCACCCGTTTCGTCAGTATCCTGACCCGGATGCGGCAGGACCTGCCGGTCCTGCGCCGCAACCGCTTCCTAACCGGCGGTGGCGATGAGGACACCGGCATCACCGACGTGCGCTGGTTGACGCCGAGCGGCACCGACCTGACGTCGGAGCAGTGGTCGGACACGCAGATGCACAGCTTCGGCGTCCTGCTGGATGGTCGCGCGCGGATCAGCGAGATCAGGAAGCGGGCGTCCGACGCCACGGTCCTGATGTTCCTGAACGCTTATCACGAGCCGGTGAATTTCGTGCTGCCGGAGACGGCGGAGCGCGACCGCTGGATCCTCCTGATCGATACCCACCTGCCGCTGCCGAAGGAGCGTACGGAGTTCACGACCGGCGAGGAGTACATGGTCACCGGACGGTCGGTGGTGGTATTCGGACTCGAGGCGGAAGGCGCGACGCGGCAGGTACTGATGGACCTGGAGGCGGCGATCTACCTGGCAGCCAAACAGAAGGAACTGCCGCCGCCGACGTAAGCGCAGGCGCGAGCGAAGTCGCAGGCGCGCTTCATGGAGGTTTTGCGGCCGGCATCGGTTCGGCTGGCCGCGGCGTCAGCGGATCCTGCCGACGATCCCTTCGAC
>JACCRJ010000655.1 GCA_013813615.1 Lautropia sp.
ACGGAAAGCAGCGTCTCCTGGCCATGTCGATTCTCATCAACTCGTGGCCAATCGGCATCGGGATAGCACTCGTGGTGGTCGGGCCGCTGGGTCAATTCGCGGGATGGCCATCCGGAATCATCGCCACGGCTGTCTTCGCTGCAGTCGGCTTCTTCCTCGTGCTAGCGGTCTACCGGGCCCCCAGCTTGGCGACAGCCGGTTCCGCAGTCGGCTTTGGCCTGCGCGAGCTGAGTCGGAGGGAATGGCAACTCCTGATGCTCGGCTCGCTACCTTGGTTCCTCTATAACGCCGCCTTCCAGATCGTGATCTCGTTCCTGCCTTTATTCTTCGTGGGGAAAGGGCTGGACATTTCGCATGCCGGCAGCCTCGTCGCCTTGAACACGGTCATGTTCGTGGTTGGCGTGCAGGCGGGCGGCCTGTTGCCGAAGGATGCCAGGCGCCGCGATCCTCTTTGCCACATGGCCATTTTCGGCTGGTGCCTGACGCTGCTATTGCTCGCGTCCGGCATCGCGCCGCTGCCGTGGATCGTGGTCGGGGGGCTCCTCGGCGGCGTCCCTGCCGCGGCGCTGGTGTCCATGCCGGCGGAGTTCCTTCGTCCCGAGAGCCGGAATGCCGGCATGGGAATCTTCTACACGATCTACTACTTCGGCTGCGCGCTACTTCCTGCCGCTGCGGGGGCGCTTTACGAAGCGTCCGGCGGGCCGGCCGCGCTGTGGATGGCGACGGCCGTTGCGTTGTGCTGCGTGCCCATCATCTGGCTGTTCCGTCGGGCGATGACTAACCGGCCTTGATGCGGTTGTCCGACGACGGGCGAGATCGAGGATCTGCTCCGATTGCTTCATGCGTGATCGTTTAATAAAAGCATTACTTGAAACAACTAATGCGTACTGACGGCCGGCCACCGGATCAGGATGTTCGAAAATGAAATCTGTTTGCGGAATCGAAAGGCCGTGCTAAATTGGTCCGAAGACGTCGCGACGACGCGATGGGAGGGGACATGGCTACTCCGAGTTTCTCGGTCGCCGGTCAGCATGTGCTGATCAGCGGCGGATCCGGCGGCATCGGCTCGGCATTCGCCCGGGCCTTCGTGGCGCACGGGGCAACCGTAACCGTCACCGACGTTCAGCCGCTCCCGACCGGGCTGGCAGCGCTGGGCGTGAAGTTCGAGCACCTGGACGTGACGAGCAATGCTGCAGTGGAGGCATTGGCCGCCCGGATCAAGACGCTGAACGTCCTGATCCACTGCGCCGGCAAGTTGATCCGCTGGGAGGAACATAAGCCCGACGTCTTCAGGGACATCATCGATATCCATCTGGTCGGCAATGTGAGGCTGGCGGCCGCGTTTCGTCTGCACCTCAAGGCGAGTCGCGGCTGCATGATCAATATCGCCTCGATGTACAGCTATTTCGGCGCGCCCCAGATCCCTGCGTATGCTTCAGCCAAAACGGCGATTGTCGGGCTCACCAGGTCCTTGGCGCTGGCCTACAGCGAAGACGGCATCCGCGTGAACGCGATCGCCCCCGGCTGGATCGCAACCGCGATCAGTCGGGGTGGCCGCGAGGATCCGGTGTTCAACGACAAACTGATGCAGCGCCTGCCCAACAAGCGCTGGGCCGATCCGGAAGAACTGGCGGGAACCGCAGTGTTCCTCGCTTCACCGGCATCGGCCCTGATCAACGGCGTGACGATTCCGGTGGATGGTGGTTACACGGCAGCCTAAATGAAACTCCCCCGAAGCGCCTTCGGCGCCTCCCCCAAGGGGCGCCCCCAGCGGACCGGCGAAGCCGGATCCGCGGCGGCTGCGGGACGGTTCGCTTCAGTTTCACGCGTCGCGGGTGGCGCTCGTCGCCGTGGACAACCAGCTATCTAACATGTAAGGAGAGCAGTGATGCGAAAGTCTATATGGGCCTCGTTGGCAGGATTGGCGCTTGTTCTGGTCGGTGGCACGGCATCGGCCCAGACCTTCGATTGGAAGAAGAACAACGGGCAGACCATAAACCTGTTGCTGAACAATCATCCATGGTCACAGGCAGTTCGTGATATGGCGGGCGAGTTCACCGCCAAGACAGGCATCAACCTGCGCATCGAGATCTTCAATGAAGAGCAGTTCCGCACCCGCCTCACCACGATGATGCAGGCCAAGTCCAG
>JACCRJ010000657.1 GCA_013813615.1 Lautropia sp.
CCATGAGGCAGACGGCGGCGGCCAGGTTGCCCCCGGCCTCTTCGCCCGCCACCAGCACCACCGCACCTTCGCCGCCGAGGCGCCGGCGGTTGCGATGCAGCCAGGCAAGGGCGGCGTGGCCGTCCTCCGCAGCCTGCGGGAACGGATGCTCCGGGGCCAGCGGATAGGCCAGCGAGACGACGATGCTGCCCGCCCTCGCCAGCAATTCCGCCAGCAGCACGCCGGTATCCAGGCTGCCGCCGACGAACGCGCCGCCGTGGAAATGCAGCACCAGCGGCGTAGGACCGCCTGCGACGCGCCGGCCATAGATCCGGGCCGGCATTATCCGGCCGTCCGCGAGCGGAATGGCCTGCTCGACCCGCTCCGGACCGGCTGGGGCGGTCGGGGCGGACGACGACAAGCGGGTGGATCGGGCCGAAGCCATGCAAAACCTCCGAACCGGTGGTAGCGATACAGACACAGTATGGGATGAACGCCGCGGGATAA
This sequence comes from Lautropia sp., assembly GCA_013813615.1. Taxonomy (GTDB): domain Bacteria; phylum Pseudomonadota; class Gammaproteobacteria; order Burkholderiales; family Burkholderiaceae_E; genus Lautropia. Next base: position 487 of record JACCRJ010000657.1, read on the forward strand.
ACAGGTCCCGGCAGCAGCCTCTGTTGCTGCGAATGAAATAAAGCAGGTGCAATAATTCCTCGCCACCGTCTGGAGCGACATCGATGGACAAGTTTTCAGCCATGCAGGCGTTCATCCGAGTGGTCGAGGCCGGCACGTTCACCAAGGCGGCCGACTCGATGGCGCTGCCCAAGCCGAAGGTCACCCGGCTGATCCAGATGCTCGAAACCGAACTCCGGACCAAGCTGCTCAACCGCACCACCCGCCGCGTGACTGTCACCGCGGACGGCGCCGCCTACTACGAGCGCGCGGTTCGGGTAATGAACGAGATGGACGAACTGGAATCGAGCATGAGCCATGCGCGGGCGAATCCGCGCGGCCGGCTCAAGGTCGATTCCTCGGCGGCGGTCGCGGTGCCGATCCTGATTCCGGCGCTGCCGGCCTTCCTGTCGCGTTATCCGGACATCAAGCTCGAACTCGGCGTCACCGACCGCCGGGTCGACCTGCTCAGCGAGAACGTCGACTGCGTGCTGCGCGGCGGCGAACTGACCGAGCAGTCGCTGGTCGCGCGACGGATCGGCGAAGCCTACCTGATGACCTGCGCGGCGCCTTCATACCTGAAGCGGCACGGGGCGCCGCAGCATCCGCACGACCTGGACGACCCGCAGACGGGCCACAGCCTCGTCAAGTACTTCTCGCCGCGCACCGGCCGGCTATACCCCTTCGTCTACACGCGCGCCGGCGAGACCATCGAGGTGACCGGCTCGCACCAGATCGCACTGGACGATGCGGCTGCAGTCGTCGCCGCCGGGGTGGCGGGACTCGGCGTCGTGCATGCGCTGAGCTTCCTGATCCAGGACCATATTGCCGAGGGCAGGCTCGAGCCGCTGATGCTGGACTGGTCGTCGCTGCCGATACCACTGCACGTGGTCTATCCGCCCAACCGCCACCTCAGCAACAAGGTGCGGGTGTTCGTCGACTGGGTGGCGGAGCTGTTTGCGAATCACGACCTCGTCCAGCGCAAGAGCACCTTCCCGAGGCCGGCGCCGGTGAGCCGGCGCTGACGCAGTCCTCAGCCCCTGCAGCCCCTCGAACTGCGCAGGGACCGCGGACAGGACTCAGGCGAGCCGCTTCTTCAGTTCAGGCGGATTTGCCGAAGCGCTGCGAAAGGCGTCGGCGCCGCCCGACAGACGCACGCCGGCCTGCCTCACTTCCGCGTCCGCCACCTTGGACAGCGGCGTGTACTGCGGATGGTGGTGCTCGAGGTACGGGTTGTTGCGCGCGGCGTTGTAGCACATCAGGACGGTCCAGCGGCGGTTCGGCGAACGGTTCTGGTCCGACCGGTGCAGCACATTGCTGTGAAAGAAGAGGCCGTCGCCGGGTTCCATCTCGGCATACTCGACCGGCAGCCGCTTCAAAATCTCATCCACCCGCGTCGGGTCGGCACCGACCTGCTCGCCGGGCAACACGCCGTGCTCGATTCGCCCGCACAGGTGCGACCCCTTGACCACCTGGAGGCAGCCGTTCTCCCGGGTGGAGTGGTCAAGCGCCACCATCACGCTTGCCATCAGCGGAAACACGCAGCCGTTGTGGTACCAGTAGCCGTAGTCCTGGTGCCACTCCCACGCGCCGCCGACCTCCGGTTCCTTCGCGGTCAGCTTGGAGTGGTAGTGGTAGACCTCGCCGCCCAGCATCTGCTCCATCCGGTCGGCCACCCGATGCGAGCGCGCGGCAAGACCGTACACGCTGTCACCCGGATGATTCCAGAGGGCCATGCGGGTGGACATGCCGGACTTGTCCTTGCGGTCGTAGAGACTCGCGCGCAGGCCGGGGTCGGTTTCGATCGCCTGCCGCATCAGGGCGATCTCCTCGTCGTCGAAAAGCTTCCTGACCGTGAAATAGCCGTCACGGTCATAGGCCGACTGCTGCTCGGCAGTCAGTGTCGGTCCGGTCATCGGTGGTCTCTCCTGCATCTGGCGCGGCTGCGTCGGCAATCGACGCGCTCCAGCGGCATGTTAGCGTTTTCGCCCGCAGTCGGCCGGCGCCGACGGCATGGCATCATTGCCGGGTCCACTTCCGGAGCAACCTTCCGGGTCTGCCCCGGATCCGCGGCAGCCCCCTCGACTGGAGCCGAGCATCCCATGGCAAGACGATTCGTCATCGCAGGCATGCAGCACGAGACCAATACCTTCTCTGCCGTGGCGACGCCGCTCGCGTCGTTCTTCTCGCGGGCTTCGGCGCTGGCGCCGGCCGACGGGCCGATGCTCACCGGCCAGCGCGCCATCGATGCCTATGCCGGCACGAACATCGCCTTCGCGGCCTTCCTGAAGGCCGCAGCCGATGTCGGCTGCGAGGTGGATGTGCCCCTCTACGCCAATGCCTCGCCGAGCGCGCCGACCGACCGGCAGTCTTTCGACACGATGGCCGATGCGATCGTCGCCGCGGTGGCGAGGGGCTGCGATGCGGTGATGCTGGACCTGCACGGTGCGATGG
>JACCRJ010000144.1 GCA_013813615.1 Lautropia sp.
GCGCAAGTCCGATACCGTGTCGATTCCGGTGGCTTCCGCCAACCGGGCTGCATTGAGGAGTTGCAGGGTGTAGCCTCGCTGCGGATCGTGGCGGACGGTCTGGCCGTGGGCGCCGAGGGCGGTGACGGCGGAGGCCGGCAAGTCGGCCTGGGCGAGCAGCATGCGGACGCATTTCGCGTAGAGGTCGGCCAGCCGGTTGGCGACGACGGCCGCAGCCGCGAGTTCGTCCGGCCCTGAAGACTGCAGGTCCCCGAGCAGCTTGCGGAAATCATCCGGCATCGGCACCGAGGCGCTGGCCAGCGTACGTATCAGGTTGCCGGCGGGACCGAAGCCGGCCACGACACCGTCGACCGCGTCCATGCTGGTGCCGGACATCAACCCGATATAGAGTTCCGCGGTCCCGTGGTCCAAGCGGTGTGTCCGGTCCAGCTCATTCAAATGCAGCGAGCTGGTTCTCGTCCTGCCAGCGCATCCGGCGCAGCAGTTCCGAGGTGTTGTCTTGAAAGCGCGCCAGCGCCTCCCTGTCCAGCGGTGGTTCCGGCGGCGGCAGCACGGCTGCCGGATCGTTCGGCTCGCCGTTTACCAGGAACTCGAAATGAAGGTGAGGCCCACTTGCCCAGCCCGTCTGCCCGACCTGGCCGATTACCTGCCCCCGGGAGACCTTGACGCCCTCGACGACGCGTGGAGCGATCCTGCGCATGTGGGCGTAAAGGGTGCTGCGTTCGCGGTCGTGCTTGACGATCACTACATTGCCGTAGCCCCGCTGCACGCCGGAAAACTCGACGACGCCCTCCCCGATGGTTCGGATATTGGTACCCGCCGGGGCGGCATAGTCGATTCCCTTGTGAACCCGCCAATCCCGGAAAACCGGATGGCGACGGCCGTTGGTGAATCCGGACGTGATGCGCGTGAATTCCATCGGCGAGCGCAGGAAGGTTTTGCGCAGTGTGCGGCCGTCAAAATTATAGAAGTCGCCTTCGCCCCCCTCACGTTCGAACCAGACCGCCTCGAGGCGCTGGTTCTGTCCCTGGTACTCGACGGCGAGCAGCTTGCCCGGCTGTCCATCCGACAGGTTCATTGGATCCGTAAACGTTTCATACACCACTCGCAGCCGGTCACCCTGTTGCACGTCGCGGTGAAAATCCATTTCCGAGCCGAAGATCTCCGGGATGCGCGCGGTGATGGCGTCCGGAATCCCCGCGTGATCCGCTGCTGCAAACAGCGATGACGTGATGGTGGCGGTGCGGGTGACCAGCGTTCGGTCCATGACCAGCGGTGCAAGGCTCGCTTGCCATTGACTGCCGTCCCGCTTCAACTCCAGCCTCAGCGGTGGCTGGTCCGGCTCGTGGCCGGCGTGCAGCGGATAGCTGAGCGACTTGATCTGGTTCTGGCCGTTCACCTCGGCTCGCACCGTCGTGCCCGGCTGCAGACCCAGCAGCTTGCGAGCGGTGGGGTCGGTGCGGACGAATTCCCCCAGTTCGCGGTCCTGGTCGCCGAGCTTGCGGAAGAGGCTGCCGAGTGACTCGCCGCGGGAGATGACGGTCTGGCGAAGGAACTCGCCTTCAGTAGGCAGCGCCTGCGGGCGCAACACGACCGGCTCGATGATGCGCAGATTCGGGGGCAGAGGCGCTTCAGTGAGCGGGGCAACGGCGAATGCAGTCAAGGTTGCGACCGACAGCGCGGCAGCGAGCGCGGAGGCGAGGCGTTTTCCAGTTGATGTCTGCATTCGATAGGGAACTGCTCTTTCTTGTGACTGCTTGACGCGATGTGCTGCGCAACTAAAGAAGGCAATCCGATCCACTGCCCGACCGGGTGCGACTTCCGACAGTGACCCTCGGATAGAATCGCGCCCTGGCAGCCGATGAGGCCATCCGACTCGTTACTGCCACCTGTTTCGTTGAACTTCTGTGCCGGGCATCTCATGCACCAGACAGGCAATCCAATCCCGCTGAAACTGGCTCTGCTATCGATCTTGCGAGGGAGTGCTGCGTCAGCCCGGTGCGGTCGGACAACCCGGAGGGAGTCCCGGGTGGTGGTGTCTGACATCGGCAAATAACGTGCCGAGGGCCGGCGCTTACACCTGTTCCGGACCGGAAACAAGCTGTGGTCGGATTCTAACCACATCGTCATCATGAAAACGCGATATTTCAGTTTGTTTACTTTGCAGATCGAGTTCTACGCACATGTCAGCTGACCAGCGCGTCCCTGACGCAGTTCTGCGATCAGTCGAAATCGCCAGGCGCGGTTGCGAAGAGTTGCTGGTCGAGGAGGATTTCGTCAAGAAGTTGCAGCGGTTCGAACAGAGCGGCACACCGCTGCGCATCAAGCTGGGGCTCGATCCGACCGCGCCGGATCTGCACCTGGGTCAT
>JACCRJ010000162.1 GCA_013813615.1 Lautropia sp.
GGATAACACCGGGTCGTAGGCGTAGAATTCTGCATCAGACGCAGCAGGTCAGCCTTCCGCACGACTCTGGTATTGCTTCGCATCACTTCCAGGCGGTCCGGAAATGGTAATGGGACGATCGACGTTCGGTTAGTAAAGTTCCGATGACTTCCCGGCAGGTGGCCCGCATCAGGCGCGCAGCGGCCAAGGTACGGGCTGTGCGAGGGCGCCTGCCGATCGCTGAAATACGCAGCGCGGGCGCCGGCCAGGGCCGCGAAACCGCGTCAGGCTCTGGGGCAAACTCGGCTGCGACAAGGTCGCGTCCTTCCAGCTAGCGCCTCCGTCCGGCCTTGAGCTGCCTCACTTCGGCAGCGGAGGAGCCGGCGCGGTCAGCGGGATCGGCAGGATGTTCGCAATGCGCCAGCCTGCCGAGGTCTTCACCAGCGTCTGATTCATGAGGAATGGGGCGTCAGGCGCGGGCTGACCGGGCGGTCCGATGTTGAACGTGATCGGGACGTAGAGTTGGGCTGTCGTGTCGCTCAGCAAGACCACTTTCAGGTTCGAACTGTCGGGTGAAAGCTTCCAGGTACCTTGATACAGCGTTTCGAAACGTTTGAGCGCCGCGTCACGTCCCCAGATCGGCGTTCCGCGCGTGATCCAGAGGAAATCAGGGGAATCCAACAGCACGTCGCGCACTGCGGCAATGTCGTGCGAATTTTGCGCCCTGACGAACTGGTCGAATACCGCCCGCACATCATCGTCCCGGGAAGCGGACGCGCCGGTCGCTGAAAAGGCCATCAGGCCTGTGACCAGGAGACCTGCGATGAACGCCTTGCAGGCGTGGCGGAAGAGGGTCGATTCGTTCATGGTCGTTTCCAGGCGTGGGCAGTAGATCAACATGGCTGGCTATGCCATCATCCTGATTGCCGTTCCGGTGGTCCCTGCAAAGCGGCTGGATATTTCCTGCAAATCGCCTAAATCGACGCATGAAGACACACGGGCAGGCGGTTTTCCGCTTCGGCCATTTTGTGCTGGTGCCCGGCGAACGTCTGCTGCTTCTGGACGGGACGCCGATCGCAATGACCGGCAAGGCGTTCGATCTCCTCGCCACTCTGGTGCAAAACGCCGGCCACCTGGTCACCAAGGACGAGTTGCTGCACGCGGTCTGGCCGGGTGTCGTGGTCGAGGAGGTGAACCTGAGTGTCAACATCTCCGTTTTGCGAAAGGTACTCTCGGCAGCGCCGGACGGCGCAAATGGAATCGAGACTGTGCCGAGGCAGGGCTATCGCTTCAACGCGGCGGTCGAGGTCGGCGACCTCGCTGCGATCGACCTGGGCGCGCTGAGAGAGGTCCTGCCGTATCTCTCCGTCGCCGTGCTGCCGTTCTCAATCGACCAGGCGCCGAACTCCTATCTCGCCGATGGCCTGGTCGAGGGGGTGATCAACGACCTGACGCGGTTGCGGGCTCTGCGCGTGACGCCGAGAGCATCCGCATTCCGGTTCAAGGATGCCCCTGGGGATCCTATCGCCGCGGGTCGCGAGCTGGATGTCGCCGCCGTCGTCACGGGGGCGCTTTCGCAACGCGGTAACGGCGTCCGGCTGCAGCTCGAGCTGGTGGACGTGGCTCGAAACGCCCAGGTCTGGAGCGCGGCGTACGACGTTGCGGCGGCAGATTTGGCGCAACTGCAAGTGCGCCTGATCCACGACCTTGCGGGTGCGATGCACATCCGGTTGTCCGGGGCGGAAGTGGCCGGCCTGGCGCGCCGTCCGACGACCCACGAGCAGGCCTACCAGGCCTATCTCCAGGGACGCTACCTTTGGAACCAACGCTCGGAGACAAGCCTTCAAGGCGCGATTGCGCTTTTTCACAACGCGATCGATCTGGATCCTCACTTCGCACTCACCTTCGCCGGGCTGGCCGACGCGCACACGACGCTCGGTTATCTGGGTTACTGTGCGCCGGTCGGCGCGTTCCCGGTCGCCCGTTCCTACGCGCTGAAAGCGCTCGAGCTCGATCCCTCGCTTGCCCAGGCGCACGCGTCGCTTGCCTACATCAAGTTCTATTTTGACTGGGACTGGGATGGGGCGCGGCAGGCCTTCTTGCGGGCGATCGAACTGAACCCGAACGATCCCGTCTCGCACCAGTGGTACGCCGTGTACCTGCTCGCGAGTGGCCGCCCGGACCACGCGTTCATCGAAGCCCAGCGCGCACACCAGCTCGATCCGCTCTCGCTCGCGGTCAACACCGATATTGGATTTCACCACTACTACAACGGCCGCTATGCCGAGGCGGTTTCCCAGTTGCAGTCGGTTCTCGGCATGAAGAGAGATTTCCTCCTCGCTCACCTGTGGCTGGCGCGCACGCTGCTCGAGATGGGCCGCTTCGATGAAGCGCTCGCCGAGACATCGATCGCGGAAGGCAAGGCTCGTGAGTGGTCGGTGCTCGTCGCCGCTCGCGGCCACACCTATGCCATGGCGGGCATGACCGACCAGGCCCGGGCTGTGTTGCGTGAAATGGCCCTGCTTTCGAGGCACCGGTTCGTCACCTCATACGGCATCGCACTCGTGCATGCCGGCCTGGGCCGGAAAGATGAGGCGTTCCGCTGGCTCGACAGGGCCTTCGAGGAACGCTCGCACTGGCTGGTCTGGCTTCGCCTGGATCCGCGCTGGAAAAATCTGCGGGACGACCCTCGCTTCGAGACGCTGATCAAGAGGATCAAGTACCCAGCCTAGACTAGCTAGGGCATCAGCCGTTCATCCAAACGGAGGATCGACGCTGGCTGGCTTTGGCACCGCTACGGAAACGCTGAACAATGGTAAGTGATCCATCATCCACCTTCTTGTAGCCGCAGTCGACGGT
>JACCRJ010000176.1 GCA_013813615.1 Lautropia sp.
ATACCAGGCTTGCCGCGGATGCTGTCGGCGCGACGAAGATCGACCGTCCGGAGTGGGTCACGGTGCATCCGCAGACCGGTGAGGGCTACTGCACGCTCACCAACAACAGCAGCCGCCAGACGACCGATGAAGCCAACCCGCGCGCGGCCAACGTGTACGGGCAGATCGTCCGCTGGCGCGAAGCGCAGGGCGACGCGGCTGCGACGGCCTTCGAATGGGATCTGTTCGTGCTGGCAGGCAACCCGCTGGTCCATCCGGCAGGTGACCCCCGGGCGGGCAGCGCGAATATCGATGCGAACAACACCTTCAACAGCCCGGATGGACTGGCGTTCGATCGGGACGGCCGCCTCTGGATCCAGACCGACGGCAACTTCTCCAACACCGGTCCGTACCAGGGTCAGGGCAACAACCAGAAGTACGTCTTCGTCAACGTCCAGCATCCGGGGGAGTACGGCAACCATCCGAACAAGCCGGCCTTCGTTCCCGAGGTCGATGCGCTGGCCTTCTCGAAGTGGCCGGAAGCTGCCGGCGGGCGTCCGCGGTCCTCGACGGTGGTGGTCTGGAAGGAAGACGGTGGCAAGGTCGGAACCTGAAAGCCGGCTGGAGACTGAAGGTCGGCCCAGGATCCTGAAGGCTACCCCAGGATCCTGAGCAGCCAACGGTTCAGGTCGGCGACCTCCTGCCCACAGACCGAATGCGGCATCGGGTATTCATGCCATTCGACGTCGTGTCCCATCGCCTTGAGCGCATCGCGTGAGGCGGTGGCGCGCCCGATGGGTATCACCTGGTCGGCGCTGCCGTGGGCGAGGAAGATCGGCACGTCGTGGTTGGCGCGATGACGTTCCGCTTCGGTAACCGCCGACAGCGGCAGATATCCGGAGAGGCCGACCAGGCCCGCCAGCCGCTGCCCATAGCGCAGGCCGGTCATCAGGGTCATGGCGCAGCCCTGGGAGAAGCCGGCCAGTACGATGCGTCGTGGCTCGATGCCGCGCTCGATTTCCCTGTCGATCAGCGTCTGCACCATCGCCTGCGAGCCCCGCAGGCCGCGCTCGTCTTCGACTCTGGTGAATTCGGTGCCGAGGATGTCATACCAGGCGCGCATCGACATGCCGCCGTTGATGGTGACCGGCATCACCGGCGCATGCGGAAAGACGAAGCGGACTTCGCCGACCGGGTCCAGCTTCAGTTCCTGCGCGATCGGCACGAAGTCTGTGCCGTCTGCGCCCAGGCCGTGCAGCACGATGACGCTGGCGTCCGCGTTCTTGCCGGATTCAAGTTCACTGACTTCCAGGGTCATGCTCATCGGTGTCCTCTTGCGGTGCGTGTCGGCGCAACGCTCATTCCTGCGAGCCGCTATCGGAACTGCCGTAATAGAGCACGCCGATTCTGATGCGATCGCGGCCGTTGGCCCGGCGATGGCGGTTGGTGTCCCTGAGCGAATAGACGCAGCCGCAGTACTCCTGCTGGTAGAAATTCTCGCGCTTGGAGATGTCGATCATTCGGGCCGATCCGCCTTTCTTGCGCCAGTTGAAGTCCCAATAGATCATGCCCGGATAGCGGGCAGCGGCCCGGATGCCGCAGTCGTTGATCTGCCCCATGTCCTTCCAGCGCGAGATGCCGAGGGAGCTGGTGATCACCTGAAAGCCGTGTTCATGCGCGTAGAGCGCCGTGCGCTCGAAGCGCATGTCGAAGCAGGCGGTGCAGCGCGCCCCGCGTTCGGGTTCGTTCTCCAGTCCGCGGGCGCGCTCGAACCAGTTGTCGGTGTCGTAGTCCGCGTCGATGAACGGCACACCGTGCTTCTCGGCGAAGCGGATGTTCTCTTGCTTGCGGAGCTCGTATTCCTTCTGCGGATGGATGTTGGGGTTATAGAAGAAGATGGTGAAGTCGATGCCGGAGGCGAAAAGCGCCTCCATCGGTTCACCGGAGCACGGCGCGCAGCAGGAGTGCAGCAGCAGCCTGTCATGGCCTGACGGCAGCGACTGCTTATCGCGCTGCACCGGCGCCTGGATCGGCTCCTGCCTCTGCTCTTCTGGCTGCTGCTGAATCGGGCTGGACATCCGTTGAAGTTCCGAGGACCGGTGCTGTCGATTCTACTGTGCAGTTCCGCGACACCCGCACGGCCGCGCGGATATAGCCTGTCTGGCTGCCTCCTAACCGAGCGACGTGTCCAGCATCATCATCAGCACGAATCCCACCATCAGCCCCGCGGTTGCAAACCGCTCGTGTCCCTTGCGGTGCGACTCTGGAATGATCTCGTGGCTCACCACGAACAGCATCGCGCCGGCGGCGAAGGCCAGTCCCCAGGGCAGCAACGCAGCCGAGACCGTGACGATCGACGCACCGAGGACCGCACCGATCGGCTCGATGAGGCCCGACGCCATTCCCAGGCCGGCGGACAGCATGCGGCTGTAGCCGGCGCCTCGCAGGGCAAGCGCCACCACCAGGCCTTCCGGTACATCCTGGATGGCGATTCCGGTGGCGAGTGTGGCAG
>JACCRJ010000184.1 GCA_013813615.1 Lautropia sp.
CCGCAAGCCCGGCCGCCGCGACCTGCTCGTCGTGCGCCCGACCGCCGGCGCGGCGGCGGCCGGCGTGTTCACGCGCAACCGCTTCTGTGCGGCACCGGTTACGCTGTGCCGGGACAACCTTTCGGCAACCTCGGGCGCGCCCCGCGCGGTCGTGATCAACACCGGTTGCGCCAACGCCGGTACCGGTCCGTTGGGGCTCGCCAACGCCAAGGCGGTCTGTGACGCGGTCGCCTCCGCGATCGGCTGCCGCGCCGAGGAGGTGCTGCCGATGTCGACCGGCGTCATCCTCGAGCACCTGCCGGTTGACCGGATCAGGGCGGGCGTCGCACCGGCTGTCGCCGATCTGTCTGCTGGCAACTGGGCCCCTGCGGCGGAAGCGATCATGACCACCGACACGCTGCCGAAGGCGGCGTCGCGGCGCGTCGAGGTCGGCGGGCAGCCGGTCACGGTGACCGGCATCTCCAAGGGTGCCGGCATGATCCGTCCGAACATGGCGACGATGCTGGGGCTGATCGCGACAGACGCTGCGATCGGGCAGGAGCTTCTGTCGCGGTGGGTGCGTGAGGCGGCCGACGTCAGCTTCAACCGAATCACCGTAGACGGCGATACCTCGACCAACGACACGCTGCTGTTGATCGCGACCGGTGCGAGCGGCGTGAGGGTGCAGACGCCGCAGGCAAGCGGCGGTGGCGGGGCCGCGGCCGCGATTCGGGCGGCCGTCATCGAGATCGCCCAAGTGCTGGCGCAGGCGATCGTTCGCGACGGCGAAGGTGCGACCAAGTTCATCACCGTGACGGTGGAGAACGCCGGCACTGCGTCGGAAGCCGCTGCCGCCGCCTACGCGATCGCACATTCGCCACTGGTCAAGACCGCCTTCTTCGCGTCCGACCCCAACCTCGGCCGCATCCTGGCTGCGGTCGGCCATTCGGGCATCGACGACCTCGACGTCGGGCTCATCGACCTGTACCTGGATGACGTCCATGTCGTCACCGGCGGCGGCCGCCATCCCGGCTATCGGGAAGAGGACGGGCAGCGGGTGATGAAGCAGGCGGAAATCCTGGTGCGGGTTGTGCTGAACCGCGGCGACGCCGCCACCACCGTCTGGACCTGCGACCTGTCTCACGATTACGTGTCGATCAACGCCGACTACCGTTCCTGAACCGGGCTTGCTGCCATGTCGAACGATTTCTCCCGCCTGGCGCAGCGCCTGGAATCCCTGCTTGACCAGATCGAGCCGCTGCTGGGGCGGGTCGATCAGTTGCTGCCGTCGCCACGGGAGCCTGATTGGAAGAACGCGGTGGCGTTTCGCTGGCGCCGCCGGCGCACCGCGCTCGGCGCGGCCGCTTCGCTGGTGCCGGTGAGCCGTCCGGCGGCGCTGCGGCTGGACGACCTTCAGAACATCGACGAGCAGAAGCGCCTGGTCGCGCAGAACACCCTGCAGTTCGTCAGGGGCCGGCCCGCCAACAACGTCCTGCTTACCGGCGCGCGAGGTACCGGCAAGTCCTCGCTGATCAAGGCGTGCCTCAACGAGTTCCACGCGCGCGGGCTGCGCCTGATCGAAGTCGACAAGGACGACCTGGTGGACCTGCCGGACCTGGTGGAGATGGTGGGGTCGCGGCCCGAGCGCTTCATCGTCTACTGTGACGACCTTTCCTTCGAGCAGGGCGAGGGCGGCTACAAGGCGCTGAAGACGGTCCTCGACGGGTCGGTGGCGGGCCAGTCGGACAACGTGCTGGTCTACGCCACGTCCAACCGGCGGCACCTGATGCCGGAGATGATGAGCGAGAACCTGCAGGCGAAGTACCAGGAGGACGGGGAGATCCACCCGGGCGAGACCTCCGAAGAGAAGATCTCGCTGTCGGAACGCTTCGGCCTCTGGGTCGCGTTCTATCCGTTTCGCCAGGACGACTACCTGGCGGTCGTCGCGCACTGGCTGGGGTTCTTCGGCGCGGGCGAGAAGGACATCGAACGGGCCCGCGGCGACGCCCTGCGCTGGGCGCTCGAGCGCGGTTCCCGCTCCGGCCGGGTGGCCTGGCAGTTCGCCAGGGACTGGGCGGGGCATCATGTGAAGCGGCGCGCCCAGCAGCCGTCATGATCACCGAGGTCGCGGTCGGGGTCGTCTTTCGCGATGACGGCGCGGTCCTGATCGGGCAACGGTTGCAGGGCAAGCCCTACGCCGGCTGGTGGGAGTTCCCCGGCGGCAAGTTCGAACCCGGCGAAGACGCGGCACAGGCGCTGGTGCGCGAACTCGACGAGGAACTCGGCATCGAGGTCCTGGCATCGCGGCCGTGGGTGGTCCGCGAGCATGTCTACCAGCACGCCCACGTGCGGCTGCATTTCCGCCGGGTGGTTGGCTGGCGTGGCACGGTCAGGTCGCGTGAGGGGCAGGCTTTCGTATGGCAGCAGCCGTCGGCGATCGACGTGACGCCGCTTTTGCCGGCGGCGATCGCCCCAATCGCATGGCTTGGCCTGCCGCCGGAATATGCGATCTCCGCTGCTGCGACACTCGGCGTCGACGCCTTCCTCGACCGTCTGGCGCGGCGGCTGCGCGCAGAGACCCGGCCGCTGCGCCTGCTGCAGTTGCGCGAGCCCGACCTGGACGCCGGCAGCTTCGAATCGTTGTGTCGCGGCGCTTGCGACCTCGCTCGCGCCGCCGGGGCCCGGCTCCTGGTCAGCAGTCGCCATCCGGAGCGCTTCTGGAAGGACGCTGCAGAGCGGACCGGCGGCGGCGTGCAC
>JACCRJ010000203.1 GCA_013813615.1 Lautropia sp.
GCCGGCAGCCGGGGCTCGCATTGCCTGCTTCAGCGCCTTCGACCCGGCGCGCAAGCCGGTGCGCGTCATGCTGCGGATGGCGCGCTGCAATGCCCCGCTCCACAGGGAGCTGCGGTTTCGCCTGGCCACCGCGTCAGTTGCCGGCCCTGACTTCGGGCCGCAGTTTCATGACGAGCAGCCAGCGGCGGCCCGGGTTGACGAGCGGCGAGAGTCTGCCCTGCCCGTCCAGATCGATCTGATTCATCGAAACCGCCTGCATGACGTTACCCCCGACTGCATGCGCCAGGCGCTGCGAGAGGTCCACGGCAACCACCAGGTCGCAATGCATCGGTGTCGCCCTCGACGGCAGCCCATTCGGGGTCAGCAGCTCGATCTCCTCCGGCGTCAACTGCGGACGATCGGCGAAGCGCGTCGTGCAGACGATATCCCCCGGCTCGACATAGGCGGGCGTCGGGGCGACGGCATAGGCGGTGGTCTGGCCATCCCTCGCCGCCACGACATAGTTGGCGTGAAACGGCGACGGCAGGAACTCCCCGGCGGTGAAGCCGGCCCGGTGCAGGAGGGTGCTGATGAAGGCGGCAGACCACCCCGGGGTTTTCTCGGCCGGCGCCCCGGCCGGCAAGGTGTGTTCGCAGACACCGGTGCGAGAACAACCGTGGTTGAAGTCCTCGCCGCTTGCGAGCCGGATGTGCGTCCAGAACTCGTTGACGACGGCGCACAGCGCGACCGTCTGCTCTTTGCCGCAGCCGTCTTCGATCACCTTGCATTCGCCGCTCACGACAATCGCACAGATCGGATCGTCTGTCGGAATTCGAACGACCTGCCCGCCCCAACGCCGCCATTCCGCGTCCGCGACATGAAGCAACTTCTTGACGCGATCGCCGGGAACGACGCCCCCGGTCAGACCCGCCGGCAGGCGCGCAAGCGGCTCGCCGCCGGGACCTGAAAAGCTGCAGGCCACGACGCATCCCGTGAAAGCGACACCCAGGATTGCCCGGATGGCTGTTCTCGCTGACGGCCCGGCATCCACCCTGCAGCGCTCAGCAGGACCCACTCGCGCCCCCGGCCTCAGGCCCGCAGCGCAGCCCATGCATCCATGAACGCGGCGGCGTCTCGCGCGATATCCGCTGGCGGCTTGCCAGGCCGGTACAGTGCGCTGCCGATGCCGAAACCGTTGGCACCGGCCCGCACATACGCAGCCATCCGGCCAGGTGTGATGCCGCCCACCGGCAGGAGCCGGCATTGCGCAGGCAGCACCGCCCGCCACGCCTTCAGCACGTCCGGCGACAACTGCTCGGCGGGAAAGAGTTTGAGCGCGTCGGCGCCCGCCGCGAGCGCCGCAAAAGCTTCGGTCACCGTTGCGACGCCCGGCAGGCATAGGCATCCTGCCGCCTTGGCCGCCCGGATGACCGCGGCGTCCGAATGGGGCATGACGACGAGCCTGCCGCCGGCCGATGCGACGTCGCGCGCGGATGCTTCACTGAGGACTGTGCCGGCGCCCACCAGTGCATCACCGCCGAAACGGCCGGCGAGCAATTCGATGCTCTTCAGCGGTTCCGGCGAATTGAGTGGCACCTCCAGCCCGCGCAACCCGCTCGCGATCAGCAGCTCGCCGACCCCCAGAACCTCGTCCGGCCGGACGCCGCGCAGGATCGCAATCAGCGGAGGGATTTGTTCAGCCATGGTTTTCACGTCGGGTTCAAGTATGCCTGCGTGACTGAGGCGGCCCGGGACGGGTTGGAGAAAGCCGGCGCGAAGCCGGTAGAGAATACGCCCATCCGCGGACGCTGCATGCCGTGCTACGATCGGCGCGCGTCCCCGAGGCTGCATTCTCGTCACCTGAGCACACATGCAGCGGCAAGTGAGGCGCGCCTGAGGCGCCCGGGCGATATCGGCGAAATCCCGTCACACCTGCGAGGAAGCAACATGACCGCAAGTCACGCCGATATCCGACACCACCCCGCCGCCAGGACGATGCTCGCGGGTCTCGCGGTCTGCGCCTGTCTGATGCCGATGCAGCAGGCTGTCCAGGCGCAGACGCGCAGCGCCATGCTGGTGTTCGGCCAGGAAGCACCACCGCCCACGCTCGACCCGCATTTTTCGACCTCGATCGCCACCCGCAACGTGTCGATGCATATCTTCGAGCAGCTGGTGACGCGAGACGAGCGCAACAGCGTCATGCCGGAGCTTGCCGAGAGCTGGCAGGTCAGCGCCGACGGTCTCACCTACACTTTCAAGATCCGCACCGGAGTCAAGTTTCACAACGGCAAGGAACTGACCGCGGCCGACGTCAAGGCTTCGTTCGAGCGCTACAAGCGGATGGGGCTGGCAAAGGTGACGCTGGCGCCGGTCGCATCGATGGAGGTGCAGGATGCGAGCACCTTTGTGATCAAGGTAAGCCAGCCGCAGCCGGTGTTCCTGGAAGAACTGTCGGCCTTCGTCGTGCCGATCGCCATCATCCCTGCCGAGCAGGCCGATCGTGAAGGAGGCAAGCTTGAGCTGGTCGGTACCGGACCGATGCAGTTCGTGGAATGGATACCGGACAGCCACATCCGCCTCAAGCGCTTCGAGGCCTACGTACCGGACGGACGCTACAAGGGGTCCGAAGGCTTCGGCGGCAGAAAGGAAGTCTGGTACGACACCGTCGACTTCAGGATCGTGAAGGAGCCGGGCGCCCGGGTCGCGGGTCTGGAGTCGGGACAGTTGCAGATCATCGAAGACCTGCCGGCGGAGTCGGCCAAGCGGCTTGCGGGCAGCAAGACCATCGTCCTCCATGACCTCAAGGACTTCTGGCTGCACGGCGCCTGGGTGAACCATCACCGGCCGCCGACCAACGACCTGCGCGTGCGGCGCGCCATCCAGATTGCGCTGGACATGGAGGAGATCATGGAGATCGCCACCGACGGCTCTTACAAGCTGCAACCGGGCCTGCAGTACCCTGGCAACCCCTACTACGTGAGCAACGGCGAAGCCCTCTACAACGCCAAGGATCCGAAGAAGGCCGCGTCGCTGCTGAAGGAAGCAGGCTACAAGGGCGAAGAGCTGGTGATCATCACCAACTCCAGCTACCAGAGCATGTACAAGGCCGCCCAGATAGTGAGCGAGCAGCTCAAGGCGGTCGGCATGAAGGTACGGGTCGACGTCTTCGACTGGGCCACCGCGATCAATCATCGCCGCAACAAGGAAGCCTGGAACCTGTGGTTCACCGGCCAGGGTTCGGGGCCGTCGGTCGGGCCCTTCTCGGCTCTGAAG
>JACCRJ010000225.1 GCA_013813615.1 Lautropia sp.
TGAAGTCCGCCGTTCCGCCGCATGCGGTGCTGGATCTGGAAGCGCTGTGCCTGTGGCTGGCGGGCAGCCTGAAGATGGAGTACCGCCGGATCGATCCGCTTCGGGTCGACTTCTCCCGTATCGGCGACGTGATGTCGGGCACCTATGCAAGCCGCTTCAGGATACTGCCGCTGGAGGTCACGGCCGGCGAGGTCGTTATCGCCACCGCGCAGCCCTTCGTCACCGAGTGGGCCACTGAGTTGTCCCACACCCTGCGCAAGGAAGTCCGCCCGGTCTTCGCGAACCCGCTCGAGTTGCAACGCTACCTGGTCGAGTTCTTCAGCCTGGCGCGAACCATCAAGAGCGCGCAGAAGAACGGTGGAGGGACAGTACAGAACAACTTCGAGCAACTGGTCGAACTCGGGCGCAGCGGCAAGAGCTTCGATGCCAACGACCAGCACATCGTCACCATCGTCGACTGGCTCTGGCAGTACGCATTCGAGCAGCGTGCAAGCGACATCCATATGGAGCCGCGCCGCGACCTCGGCGTGGTCAGGTTCCGGATCGACGGGATACTGCATAACGTCTATCAGGTGCCGCCGGGAGTGCTGGCTGCGATGACGAGCCGGATCAAGCTGCTCGGCCGCATGGACGTGGTGGAGAAGCGCCGGCCCCAGGACGGTCGCATCAAGACGCGCACCGTCGCTGGCCGCGAGATCGAGCTTCGCCTGTCGACGATGCCGACGGCATTCGGCGAGAAGCTGGTGATGCGGATCTTCGACCCGGACGTGCTGGTGTGCGACTTCGAGGAGTTGGGGTTCACCCGCGACGACCTGGCGCGCTGGACCAAGATGACCTCGCTGCCCAGCGGCATCATCCTGGTCACCGGTCCCACCGGCTCGGGCAAGACCACCACCCTGTATACGACCCTCAAGGAACTCGCCACCGAGGAGGTCAACGTCACCACGGTCGAAGACCCGATCGAGATGGTGGAACCGAGCTTCAACCAGATGCAGGTGCAGAACTGCATCGACCTGACCTTTGCCGACGGAATCCGGGCGCTGATGCGCCAGGACCCGGACATCATCATGGTCGGCGAGATCCGCGACCTGGAAACGGCCGAGATGGCGGTGCAGGCGGCTCTGACCGGTCACCTGGTGCTGTCCACGCTGCACACCAACGACGCGCCCAGCGCAGTCACCCGGCTGCTGGATCTCGGCGTGCCGGCATACCTGCTCAACTCGACCCTGGTCGGTGTGATGGCGCAGCGGCTGGTGCGCACCCTTTGCAGGCACTGCAAGGCGCCGGACGGCGAGATCAGCGAAGAAGCCTGGAACCACCTGATCAAGCCGTTCAAGGCGCCGCGGCCCGGCCACGTCTACCGCCCGGTGGGCTGCATGGAATGCCGCATGACCGGCTACCGCGGCCGCACCGGCCTCTACGAGATCCTCGTCACCGACGAGACCAGCAGGCAACTGCTCACCGACCAGCCGGACCTGCTGGCGCTGCGTCGCCATGCGATGAAGAGCGGCATGCGGCCCTTGCGGCTCGCGGGAGCGGCCAGGGTCGCGTCCGGCCTTACCACCGTAGACGAGATCATCCGCAATGCGCCGCCAGTAGAGAGCTGACGGCAGACGCCCCTTGCCCAACCCCGACAGGCTCCTTGGGGGACTCGCCGAGGTGTTCGTCGAGGTCGTGCACCCGGACCACAACTGCTGGTACACCGCCTATACCTTGACGAACGTCATCCGCAAGTACACCAACTGGACGGTGGATGGGGTCTGGTTCTTCAACGACATCTCTTTGCTGACGATCCTGTCCAAGCCGCCCAAGGTCGGCGCGGGGGGGCAAGGCTGATCAGAATGCGTAAGCTCGCCGCAGACGCCGGCTGCGCTGTAAGATCCTTCTCTTCGGAGCATAGGGGAGAGGGAAATGTCTACCGTAGCGCGTTCGGCCAGTCTGCTGGCCAAGCTCTCGTTCGCTGGCGCCTGCATGCTTGCCACTGTCGCGCCGGCTGCGTCAGCTGCCGCCGCCGAGCCTGGCGCTGCATCAGCCGCTGCATTGACCGGTGAATCGGCCACCGCGCCCGTCGTAGTCGAACCGGCCATCCAGTTGGCGCAGGCCACGCCGCAGAGCCAGGGCAAGCGGGCCGCGAGGCCGGCACCGGTGCCGCGGGCGTGCACCAGCCTGAACGGGGTCCAGCGCAGGATCTGCGTGGAGTGCGACGGGGTGCAGATGTTCAAGCGCATCGGCTGCCAGCAGCGCGTTTTCTGGAACGCCTGCAAGGGCAAGCGCCTGTTCGAGGATCCCTATTGCCAGGCACACCAGGATCAGGGGCCGCCGCGCGGCGAGGGCGGCTGACCTGCTCGGCGGACTGCCCGGGCCCGACCGCTCAGCGGGTCAGTTCACGCATGGCGCGTTCGAGGCCGGCGAGGGTCACCGGATACATCCGGTTGGACATCAGCTGCCTGACCACTGAAATCGACTGCCGGTATTCCCAGACGCCTTCGGGTTCAGGGTTCAGCCAGGCGAACTTCGGGAAGCGCTCCGCCAGGCGCTGCAGCCAGACGGCACCCGCCTCCTCGTTGTTGTACTCGACGGAACCACCGGGCTGCAGGATTTCGTAGGGGCTCATCGTCGCGTCGCCCACCAGAATCAGGCGGTAGTCGCTGTTGAACTTCCTGAGCAGGTCCCAGGTCATCAGGCGCTCGGCCTGACGCCGCCGGTTGTTCTTCCAGACGAAGTCGTAGATGCAGTTGTGGAAGTAGTAGAACTCGAGGTGCTTGAATTCCGACTTCGCGGCGGAAAAGAGTTCCTCGGTGCGCGTGACGTGATCGTCCATCGTTCCGCCGACATCGAGCAGCATCAGCACCTTGACCGTGTTGTGCCGCTCCGGCCGCAGGCGGATGTCCAGATAACCGGCGTTTCGCGCGGTCGAGGCGACGGTGCCGTCCAGGTCGAGTTCGTCCTCCGCGCCTTCCCGGGCAAAGCGCCGCAGCCGGCGCAGCGCCACCTTGATGTTGCGGGTGCCGAGCTCCACCTCGTCGTCGTAATCCCGGTACGCCCGCTGCTCCCATACCTTGACGGCGGTCCGGTTGCCTGCGGACGGCCCGCCGACCCGGATGCCCTGCGGGTTGAACCCGCCGTTGCCGAACGGTGACGTGCCGTTGGTGCCGATCCATTTGCTGCCGCCTTCGTGACGGCCTTTCTGCTCGTCGAGCAGTTCACGCAGTCGCTCGAGCAGCTTGTCGAGCCCGCCCAGGGCCTCGACCGCGGCCTTTTCCTCCGCCGTGAACTCCCGCTGGAACTGCCGTTGCAGCCAGTCGAGGGGAAGGTCCAGCTCGATGCCGGGAATCGACTGCACCCCCTTGAAATAGGTGCCGAAGGCGCGGTCGAACTTGTCGAAGTTGCGCTCGTCCTTGACCAGCGAAGCACGGGACAAGTGGTAGAAATCGTCGATCGACGGGCCGATGACGCCTTTGCCCATCGCCTCCAGCAGCATCAGGTACTCCTTCACGGAGACCGGCAGCTTCGCGGCGCGCAGGTGGA
>JACCRJ010000249.1 GCA_013813615.1 Lautropia sp.
GCCGGGCCCAGCCCTCGGCACGGATCTCGTTCAGGTCACGAATGACCTGCATGCGATAATGCGCCGCATCAACACCACCCGCTTTCGATCTGGATTTCATCATGCCGGTAAGAATTGCCTGCGGCCAACTCAATCAGACGGTCGGCGATTTCAGCGGTAATCTCGACCGCATTGAGCGGGCTGTCCGTGACGCAACCGCGGCGGGAGCACAGGTGCTGCTGACTCCGGAGCTGTCGTTGTCGGGATACCCGCCGGAAGATCTTCTGTTTCGTACCGCATTCTATGCAAAGGCCGAGGAGGCGCTGCAAAGGGCGGCCACGATATCCGGGCTATACCCGGACCTTCACCTGGTGGTCGGGTTGCCGGTGCGGCGCGGCGGCCGGTGTCACAACGGGGCCGTGGTGCTGAAGGGCGGCCGGCAGGTCGGCGAGTACTTCAAGCGCGAACTGCCCAACTATTCGGTCTTCGACGAGATTCGCTACTTCACATCGGGCGAGCAACCGCTCGTCTTCGAGGTCGGCGGCATCCGGCTGGGCATCGCCATCTGCGAGGACTTCTGGCTGCCCGACGCGCCCGCGAAGGCGCGCTCGGCGGGCGCGCAGGTCCTGCTCGCCCTCAACGCGTCGCCGTATCACCTGAACAAGCGCGCCACCCGTTTCGACGTCGCCCGCGACAACGTCTGCCGGGCAGGCATGCCGCTCATCGCCTGCAACCTGGTGGGTGGCCAGGATGAACTCGTGTTCGACGGCCAGACCTTCGCGCTGGCGCAGGACGGTTCGCTGGCAGCCCAGGCGCTGGAATTCAGCGAAGACCTGCTGCTGGTCGACGTGGAGCAGGGCCCGGAGGGCGCAACGCTCAGCGGGCGCATCGAGCCGGACCTGCCGTTCCTCGCGCAGGTCTACGAGGCGCTCAAGCTGGGGGTCCGCGACTACGTCGAGAAGAACGGCTTCCCGGCCGTGCTGCTGGGGCTCTCCGGCGGCATCGATTCGGCGCTCACGCTGGCGATCGCAGTGGACGCGCTCGGTGCGGAGCGGGTGCGGGCGGTCATGATGCCGTCGCAGTACACCGCCGACATCTCGCTCGCAGATGCCCGGCAGATGGCGCAGGGACTGGGCGTGCGCTATGACGTCTGGCCGATCGCCGATTGCTTGCAGGCGTTTCGCGGCACGCTGGCCGACGAGTTCCGCGGCCTGCCGGAAGACACCACCGAAGAGAACATCCAGGCGCGCATCCGCGGCACCCTGCTGATGGCGCTGTCCAACAAGTCGGGCGCCATCGTGCTCACCACCGGCAACAAGTCGGAGATGGCGGTGGGCTACTGCACGCTCTACGGGGACATGGCAGGCGGCTTCGCCGTCATCAAGGACATCGCCAAGACGCTGGTTTACCGGCTCGCGGAGTACCGAAACCAGCTGTCGCCGGCGATCCCGGCGATACCGGCGCGGATCATCGACCGGGCGCCGAGCGCGGAGCTGCGGCCTGACCAGACGGACCAGGACTCGCTGCCGCCCTACGAAATCCTCGACGAGATCGTGCAGATGTACATGGAGCGGAACCTGTCGGTCGAGCAGATGATCGAGGTGGGGCTGCCCGGCGATGCAGTCAATCAGGTGGTCCGCCTCATCCGCATCAGCGAATACAAGCGGCGCCAGGCACCCGTGGGCGTGCGCGTAACCGACCGCGCGTTCGGCCGCGACTGGCGCTATCCGATCACTTCGAAGTTCCGGGAATGACGCCCGCATGGCGGGACTGCGCTTCCATCAAGACGTACCTGAGGAGAAACCAGTGAAGAGAATCACCGCAGTGATCAAGCCGTTCAAGCTCGATGAAGTGCGCGAAGCCCTGGCGGGCGTCGGCATCACCGGGCTGACGGTGACGGAGGTCAAGGGCTTCGGCCGCCAGAAGGGCCACACCGAACTCTACCGCGGCGCGGAGTACGTCGTCGACTTCCTGCCGAAGGTCAAGATCGAAGTGGTGGTGGCCGACTCGGCCGCCGATCCCGCCATCGACGCGATCGTCAAGGCGGCAAAGACAGGCCGCATCGGCGACGGCAAGATTTTCGTCACCAGCGTAGAGCAGGTGATACGGATCCGGACCGGGGAAACGGACGAAGCGGCGATCTAGCAGTCTGTCAGCCGGTGCCGCTGCGCACGACGTCGTCCGGCCGCCGCATCAGCCGTTGCGCGCCGCGGATGATCCAGCGCAGCATCAGCACCGCGGCGAGCACGAAGACCGCGAGGATCGCGAGGAAGACCAGCGGCTGGCTCACCGCGAGCCAGCTTCCGCCGGCAACCAACACGTCTTCCGCAAGCGACACTGCCGCGTTGCTGAACGGCTCCGGCGAGGTGTTGACCACCGCCCGCGCGCTGGCCTTGGAGAAGTGCGTGGTGGCGGGAAGCGTGCCCCCGAGCAGTGCGGCCGCCAGGGTGACCGCCGCGCCGGAATCCCCGAAGACGCCTGCGGCCAGGGCTGCGCCCGCCGGGATCCGGATGAAGGTATGGATCGCGTCCCAGATCGTGTCCAGCAGCGGCATCTTGTCCGCGAAGAGTTCCACGATGGTCATGAATCCGGCGGCGAAAAGCACCAGGGGATGCGCCAGCAACGCCAGGTGCTCCGGCAGTTGCCAATAGCCGAGCGCGGAGGCGAGGCCGAAGATGAACACCACCAGGTACAGGCGGATGCCCGCGCCCCAGGCCAGTGCGCCGGCCAGCGCAAGCTCCGGTACATGCTGAACAATCTGGCTGGCGGCTGCATCCACCGGTTGATCCTGTCGCACCCTTTACCGTAGTCTGCCATGCTTGCCCTCGCGTACTTTGCCTTCGCGTAGTCTGTGCACCCTATGTCCAGCCTCCCGTCCTCCATTTCGGGCAAGTGGCCCGTCGTCGACGGCAGCGGCTTCGGCGAGCCGTTCGACACCTTCCCGGTCGAAGCACGTTTCGCGGTCAGGCCCGACCTGGTCAAACTCGCACCTGCCGACGACTGGCTGCGGGTGGACCGGCAGTGGCCGGAGATGGTGGCCGCCAAGCTGGCGGCATTTGCCGGGGGCGACTGCAGCCTGCCGGCGGACAACATCATGCTTGCCAGTGCGTGCGACGAGACGACCGAACAGGCGCGCTTCGCCGCGGTGCGCCGTATCTGCGACACGCTGGTGGCAACCGCAGCCGGCCGCCGCCTGGGGATCGCCGG
>JACCRJ010000281.1 GCA_013813615.1 Lautropia sp.
CTCCTGCACCGGGTCGACGCACAGGTGCTCCGGAAGGAGTTCGAGCAGGGCCGATCGATTCAGTGGCTGGTGCTGAGGTATGTGTACGCGCTGATGAGCCAGATCTCCTTCAACGCGGTGTGCGAACGGCTGCACAGCATCGAGCAACGTCTGGTGCGTTGGCTCCTGCTCGCAGATGATCGACGCACCGGAAGCGAGCTAGCTTTGACGCAGGAGAGCCTGGCGCATTTGCTGGGCGTGCGCAGAGAGGGGGTGGCGATCGCCGCAAAACGGCTTCAGGAGGCCTTTCTTATCGATTACCGTCGCGGGCGCATTCAGATCGTCGATCGGATCGGTCTGGAGGCGAATGCCTGCTCCTGCTATCGCGAGATCCGGGCCGAGTATCAACGTCTGACGCGCGACCTCGGTTGAGGTATGCGTGTAGCGAGCCCCATTGAACTCGCTCGGCAGATCGTCCATTCGCTCCCATCCGGCGACTACGGAGCGCGTTTCTGATGCAAGGAGTTAACATAGCCGCGCAGTCCTGTCTTTCCCCATTGGCGCGCAGTCGCTGGAGATGGAGGGCCGTCATGACGCTATCGTTTCGCAGGGCTTACCCGGAGAACGATGATGGAACTGAATCTCATGCTGCAAACCGCCACCACGTTGCTGGCGATTACCGCATTGGGCGGGTTGGCGATGGCGGCGATTCGTTTTGCCGGCAAGCCGCGCCCGCCGTCCTGGCTCGCGATGCTGCACGGTTTTCTGGCGAGCGCCGGCCTGACGTTGCTGGTCTATGCGGCGTTTACCGTGGGTTTGCCAGGGCGCGCGACCGCGGCGCTCGCGTTGTTTCTCGTCGCCTCGGTCGGCGGCATCGTTTTGAATCTGAGCTACCACCTGAAGGCGGCGCCACTGCCCAAGTGGCTCGTCCTCGTGCATGCAGGAATCGCGATCGTCGCGTTCTTGCTGCTGCTCTGGGCCACATGGTCGGCGTCTAGCGGGTGATAGGTCGGCAGCGCCAGGACTGCGCCGCGCGCTGTCTGGTCCACCAAGTGGTAGGAACTGACCAAGAATGCTAACTATGGCAATGTGCACCTGGGTCCGACATGATCCGCGGGTACCACTCGATGCGAAGTATGCTGCCTAAACATATCGGCTTCATCCCCGACGGCAATCGTCGTTGGGCGCAAGCGCGTGGCCTGCCACGAGAGGCGGGTTACGCCTTTGGAATCGCGCCTGGATTTGAGCTTTTCGAACTCTGCAGGTCTCGCGCCATTGAAGAAGTCTCGGTCTACGGCTTTACGCAAGACAACACGCGCCGGCCGTCCGTTCAGACCGAAAGATTCAAGGCGGCGTGCGTGCAGTTTGCCGATATGATTTCGATGCAAGGTGCGGCCCTCTTGGTCCTGGGTGACGAGCGCTCCCCTCTTTTTCCCGAGGAACTAAAGTCGTTCCGTGAACGGACGGGAGAAGGAATGAAGGTGAACTTCCTGGTGAACTATGACTGGGAATGGGATCTTGAGGGATTGAGGAACGGTAGCCTTCGGTCAAGTGATATATCGCGGCTTGATCTTGTCGTTCGTTGGGGCGGCGGTCGTCGCTTGAGCGGCTTTCTTCCCGTGCAATCCGTATACGCTGACATCTTTGTCGTGGACGAGTATTGGCCGGACTTTGAAGCCAGTCAGTTTGAGCGTGCGTTGACGTGGTTCAGCCAGCAAGATCGTACCCTGGGTGGATAGTCAACCGATCGGTGCATCTACGATTGACGCGCCGACCGCCTACTGCAGTCTGTACATCGACCTTGAACGTCTCGCGGACATTCAATGTCGCGGGATTGACCCCGGAAATCACGCCGGAATTGATCAACGGAATGCCAACCTGCTTGTCTCCGATTGGAAGGGCTGTACCTTTGGAGGTATTGTCGAAGCGGACCTGGAACGTGAGATCTTCTTTGGCATCGCCATTGTTGGCGATGTGGATCTCGTAGAGCGCATCCGGATTGAATTGGTAGAAGTTGGGTCCTCCCTGCGGATCCTGGAACGGGATGTAGTTCGCGAGAAATGAGCGGCGCCGACAGCATGAGAGCCTGGAGGGTTGCGCTTGCGGGCATGGTGTCGCTGGGGGTGGCGATGGGAGTCGGTCGGTTCGCCTTCACACCGTTGCTGCCGGTGATGCTGCAGGAACGCGTGATCGACCTGCCCGCAGCAAGCTGGCTGGCCAGCATCAACTACCTCGCATACATGGTCGGCGCATTGCTGTGCACCCTGCAGCCGTGGGTCTGGGCCCGATTCAGGCAATTGCCTTCGGTCGCCTATTCGACGGCGGTGCGCGCCGGACTGGTGGCAACCAGTCTGCTGACGCTGGCGATGGCGATGCCGGTGCCGGCCGCCTGGCCGGGCTTGCGTTTCTGCGCGGGCGTCGCAAGCGCCGTGGTATTCGTCTTCACATCGGGCTGGTGTCTCTCGCGTCTGGCGCAGCTGGGTGCGCCGGCGCTTGGTGGCGTGATCTTCGCCGGCCCCGGCCTGGGCATCGTCATCAGCGGACTGGTCGGCGGCGGCATGGTGGCGTGGAACTGGACGGCTGCGAGCGGTTGGCTGATCTTCGGCCTGCTGGCGGTCGTGCTGACGGCAAGTGTCTGGCATATCCTGCAGGGCAGCGAGGAACGGCTGGTGCCCATGCGCAGGCAGGGGACCGTGTCGAGGTCCGGGGCGGCCCCGCGCAGTGGGCAGGCGGTGGCGCCGGTACCGGCTCGGCAAACGGCCGCTGGCGCAGACCGGGAAATCGGCTTTCTCGCCCTTGCATACGGGCTCGCGGGCTTTGGCTACATCATCACCGCTACCTTCCTGCCGGTTATCGCCCGTGAAGCGCTGCCCGGATCAGCTTGGCTCGATCTCTTCTGGCCGATCTTCGGATCAGGCGTGGTGATCGGGGCGCTCCTTGCAACGCGCGTCGCCTCCGTTGGCGACCGACGCTACCTGCTGGCGGGCGCCTACCTGGTCCAGGCGGCAGGTATCGGGGCCAGCCTCTGGCGACCGACGCTGGCGGGTTTCGCCATCGGCAGCCTGGTTCTGGGTGTCCCGTTTACCGCCATCACCTTCTTCGCGATGCAGGAAGTGCGGCGCCTGCGAGGGGACGCCGCCGCGAGCTTCATCGGGCTTCTGACCGCCACCTACGGG
>JACCRJ010000306.1 GCA_013813615.1 Lautropia sp.
ATAACGCGCACAGGTGAATTTCGCAACCAATGGCCAGTAACTTCAGCAACACGACAGCCCGGGCTTCGACCGCCGGTGCGGTACGCTCGCGCATCGTCGGCGTCGGCAGCGCGTTGCCGACCCGGTGCGTCAGCAACCAGGAGCTTGCGCTGGAGTTGGCCCGCAAGGGCGTCGAGACATCGGACGAGTGGATAGTCGCTCGCACCGGCATCGAACAGCGCTGGCTCGCGGAGCCTGACGTCTCCAGTTCCATGCTCGGCACGCAGGCGGCACAGGCCGCGCTCCGGTCGGCGGGCGTCGCTGCGGATGACATCGACCTTGTCATCTGCGCCACGTCGACGCCGGACTTCATCTTCCCGAGCACCGCCTGCCTGATCCAGAAGGCGCTCGGCATCACGGGGGGCGCGGCCTTCGACGTGCAGGCGGTCTGCAGCGGCTTTGTCTACGCGCTCGCTACCGCTGACGGCCTCATCCGCAGCGGCGTCGCACGCCGGGCGCTGGTCATCGGCGCAGAGGTCTTTTCCCGAATCCTCGACTGGAACGACCGGAGCACCTGCGTTCTCTTCGGCGACGGCGCCGGCGCCGTCGTGCTGACGGCAGCGCAGAAGCCCGGCATCCTCGCCTCGCGGCTGCATTCCGACGGGCGCCACGAGCACATTCTGCGGGCCGCGGGCAACGTATGTGGAGGTGCAGTGAAGGGTCATCCCTTCCTCACCATGGACGGCCAGGCGGTCTTCAAGCTGGCGGTGAACGTCCTCAACGACGTCGCCCGCGAAACCGTGGAGGCAGCAGGTCTCACCATCAACGACGTGAACTGGTTGATTCCCCACCAGGCCAACGTCAGGATCCTGACAGCCACCGCCCGCAAGCTTGGCATCGCGCCGGAGCGCGTGGTATCGACGGTGGCGCAGCACGCCAACACGTCGGCCGCCTCCGTGCCCCTCGCGTTGTCGGTCGCAGTCGAAGACGGGCGCGTGAAGAGCGGCGATCTCGTCCTGATGGAAGGTGTCGGCGGCGGATTCACCTGGGCTGCCAGCCTGGTGCGGATGTAGGTTTCATCAGCTTGCGAATCGCCGGAACAGGGTCTCTGCATGAGCGTCGCTTTCATTTTTCCCGGACAGGGCTCGCAGTCGGTGGGCATGCTTTCCAGCCTGGCGCAGCGGCCCGAGGTTGCAGCGCTGCTGCGAATGGCCGACCAGGTACTGGCCGAGCCGATGTCGCAACTGATCGAGCAGGGCCCGGCCGAGGAATTGGCACTCACCACCAATACTCAGCCGGCGATGCTGCTGGCGGGGCTGGCGTGCCTGGCCGCCTGGCGCACGGCGGGCGGCTTCGAGCCTGACTTCGTCGCCGGCCATAGCCTGGGCGAATACACCGCGCTGACCGCCGCCGAGGCCCTCGACCCTGCCGCTGCCGTAGCGCTCGTGCGCTTGCGGGCGCGGGCGATGCAGGAGGCAGTTCCCTTGGGCGTCGGCGCAATGGCGGCCGTCCTGGGCTTGACGGACGAGCAGGTCGCCCTGGCGTGCCACCAGGCTCGCACGGCACCGGACGGCAGCATGGAAGTCGTCGAACCGGCCAACTACAACGCCCCGGCTCAGGTCGTCATCGCCGGGCACAAGACAGCCGTAGACCGAGCCTGCGCGGCAGCCAAGACGCTCGGCGCGAAGCGGGCGGTGCTGCTGCCGGTTTCCGCGCCGTTTCATTCGTCGCTGCTCGCCCCCGCGGGCGCGCAGTTGCAGCAGGCGCTGACGGAGATCGAACTGCGTTGGCCGCGTGTACCGCTGGTGAACAACGTCGACGTCGCGCAGGCGTCGGATGTGGCGCAGATCAAGGATGCATTGGTGCGCCAGGCCTTCGGGCCGGTGCGGTGGGTGGAACTGGTCCGCTTCCTGGTGGCGGCAGGCGTGGACCACTTCATCGAGTTCGGCCCCGGGAAGGTCCTGAGCGGTCTCGGCAGGCGCATCGCGCCGGAAGCGCGGATCGATGCGGTGCACGACGCAGCGTCGCTGGAACTGACATTGCAACAGACACGGGAGCTTCGCAGATGAGCGCAGCTGGCAGCAACGATGATCGATCGGCTTCGGCGGCAGGCGCTGCACGGGTTGCTGCCGGCGGCGCAGCCGCGCTGGCCGGCGAGGTCGCGCTGGTGACCGGTGCCTCGCGCGGCATCGGCG
>JACCRJ010000332.1 GCA_013813615.1 Lautropia sp.
AAGACGGGGTCCGGGAATCGAAGCAAAGCTGGCGTGAAGTGCTGCTGGGACTGCAGCGACGCGGCCTCAGGCCCCCGCGGCTGGCCGTCGGCGACGGGGCGCTGGGATTCTGGGCAGCGGCTGAAGAGATCTTGCCCGAGACGGTCGCGCAGCGTTGCTGGGTCCACAAGATGGGCAACGTACTCAACTACCTGCCCAAGAGCGTGCAGCCCAAAGCCAAGGCGGCGATGCAGGAGATTTGGATGGCCGAGACCCGGGACAAGGCCCATAGCGCCTTCAACCAGTTCGTCACGACCTACCACGCGAAGTACCCGAAGGCATCCGACTGCTTGCAAAAGGACCGCACCCCGTTGCTGGCCTTCTACGACTTCCCGGCCGAGCACTGGGTGCACCTGCGCACGACCAACCCGATCGAGTCGACGTTTGCGACGATCCGGCATCGAACCAAGCGGGTCAAGGGCGCGTTCTCACAGCAAACGCTGATGGCGATGATGTTCAAGCTCGCCATTGCTGCCGAGCAGTCGTTTCGTCGTATCAAGGGATTCGATTGGCTCGCCGACGTCGTCCGCGGGGTGCAGTTCGTCGATGGCATAAGAAAGCAGGATCAAGATCAACAGCGCCAAGGCGCTGCCTGATGGTCACCTCATACACAACTATTGACTAAAGCTCGCTGAGGACACGGCGTAAATCTGTTCCATGTACAGCCAGCTGAACCGCATTCAATTGTCTTGACCGCTTGCTCCATGGATCGGTAGTCTCCATCCCGTTGACGCTGGCCTCCGGGCTTGGCGTCGTCCGGCAACTAGGAGACAAGCCCATGACGTTCAGTGATTGCCCAGCCCTCGCCTCGCGAACGGTGCTCACGGCCTCAATTCTCGGCGCAATGCTACTCAGCACTCCCGGCCTTTCTGTCGCGCAGCCGAAAACCGTGGAGCTGAAGTTTGCCCATATCTGGCCCGCAACCCACCCATTTCAGAAATGCGGGATCGACAAAATCCATGACCAGCTCGCAAAGGACCCATCGGGCGTTCGAATCCGCGCGTTTTCATCAGAGCAACTTGGCACGATGGCGCAGCTCGGCGATTCCGTGGCCGCTGGCACGGTCGACCTCAGCATTTTTGGCTCTTCTTATCTCGGTACGCGCTATGGGCCGCTCAACGTTCTTGATGCAGCCTATGTATTTCGCGATGTAGATCATGCCTCGCGGGTTAATGAAAGCGAGATCGGTGCCAAGCTCTGGAAGGGTCTTCTCGAAAAGACCGGCATACGCAGGATCGACAACTGGGTATATGGCGCTCGGCACATCACGTCGAACAAGCCGATCCACAAGCCGGCTGACCTTGAAGGCGTCAAGTTCAGGGTTCCAGACAATCAGTTGATGGTCGCAAATGCAAAGGCAATGGGAGCGACTCCTGTACCCATGGCATTCGGCGAGGTCTACCTTGCGCTAAAGATGGGAACAATCGACGCGGAAGAGAACCCGCTCACCGTGATCGACACATCGAAATTCGCCGAGGTCCAGAAATACTTGTCTCTGACTTCACACATGATTCAGGTCAGCCCAGTCGTAATCTCGGAAAAGAGTTGGCAGAAGCTTTCTCCTGCGCAGCAGACGGCACTGACCAATGCCATCAAGGGCGTTACTTCGAAAGTCAATGAATGCGTTTCGACAAGCGAGAAGGAACTGCTCGACAAATGGAGCAAAGGTACGGGTATGAAGGTGATCCCGCCGGCCGATATCGATCTTGACGCGTTTCGAGCAAAGGCGCGGGAAACGCTGACGAAGCGATACGCGGACGAATGGGCTGACATCTATACGGCGATCCAGGACTTCAAATGACGCGTCTGAGCCGCGACGTCCTATTTGGAAAGGCTTTCGAAGGCGTCGCGGCGATCTGTGTGCTCGGAATGCTGCTTGTCGTTTCGGTTCAGGTCGCAGGTCGCGTGTTCGCTTCGGCGCCACCGATCTGGACGGAGGAAATCTCCCGGGTTCTGCTCGTACTCATGACTTGCATTGGGAGCGTCGCGGTATCCGCCAGAGGCGGCCAGATTGCGCTGGAGCTATTCGTAGGCAAGTCTGGGCCTAGAGGCCTCATTGCACGATTGGCCGCTTTGATAAGTGCATTAACTGGCGCAATCCTCGCAGTAGTAGCGGCGCGCTACGCCGAGTCTATGGCTGGCACCAGTCTTCCGGTTACGGGGCTTCCCGCCTACGTCCTACAGGGGGCGTTCGCATTGATGGGAGGCACAATCGCCATTGTCGAAGCTCGCCGTGTCTTCGGTCGCACCAGACAAGCAGGTAATCCGGCTGAATCCGGATCGAACGAACATGGGAGCACGCCACCGCGGACGACGGACGCGTCTGCCACCGGGACAAGCTCCAGTCCGGTAGCCGTAAGCGGGTGTAGATGACAATCACTCTGATGATCCTATCG
>JACCRJ010000336.1 GCA_013813615.1 Lautropia sp.
GTAGCCGGTCCTGATCGGGTTGATCGAAATGAAGCGTCCGCCCGCGCGCTTGAACTTGCCGATCGCCATCTTCATCGGGTTGCTGTGGTGATCCTCGGCGGTGCCGATCATCACGAACAGCCTGGCCCGTTCCAGGTCCGGTCCGCCGAATTCCCAGAAGCTTCCGCCGATGGTGTAGATCATCCCGGCGGCCATGTTGACCGAGCAGAATCCGCCGTGCGCCGCATAGTTGGGCGTGCCGTAGTTTTTGGCGAAGAGGCCTGTGAGTGCCTGCATCTGGTCGCGGCCCGTGAACAGGGCGAACTTTTTCGGATCGGTGGCGCGGATCCGACCGAGCCGGGTCGTCATCAGCTCGAAGGCGCGATCCCAGGAGATCGCCTCGAAGTCGCCGGCGCCACGGGCCGAGCCCGGCTTGCGAAGGAGCGGCTGCGTCAGGCGCGCCGGCGAGTACTGCTTCATGATCCCGGAGGACCCCTTGGCGCAGATGATGCCCTGGTTGAGCGGATGCTCCGGATTGCCGTCGATATAGCGGACTTGGCCGTCCCGAAGATGCACCCGGATGCCGCAGCGGCAGGCGCACATGTAGCAGGTGGTGGTCTTGACCTCGGTAAATGCGCCCGGCAGCGGTGACGCGAGCGGGTCGTGCAGGGGGGCGGCGGACAGGAACTTCAGCAGGGAATTTGGTTTCAAGGCGCTCTCGGGCAACTCGCTCGGCGGGCTCGATCGGCGGCTCGTCCAGCGGCGTTCAGACAAACGTCCGGGCGATCGACGCCGCGGCCTGGTTCAGGGTGGGCACGAATTCTATGGCGCGCGCCAGCGGCAGGCGCGCGGTGGCGGCGTGCACGGCGACCGCGGCGACCACCTCGCCGTCCGCCGCCCTGACAGGCACGGCGACGCAGGCGACGCCGAGCACGAACTCCTCGTTGTCGAGCGCGTAGCCGTTGGCGGCGATCCGGTCGAGCTCCGCCGCCAGCAACTGCCGATCGCAGATGGTGCGTTCGGTGAACCGCGTCAGCGGCATCGATTCGATCAGCTGCTTGCGCTCGCCCGGCGTCTTGAATGCGAGCAGCAGCTTGCCGCTGGCGCTGCAATGCGCCGGCAGGGCGCTGCCCACGGGCAGGTGCAGGCGCAGGGGCCAGTCGGCTTCCACCCGGTCCATGTAGATCAGCTCGCCCTTGTTCAACATGGCGAGGTTGCAGGTCTCCGCCACGTCGCTGACCAGGCGGCGCAGGATGGTGCGCCGGGCGGCGGCCACCGAATCATGGCGCAGGATCTCCAGCCCGAAACTCGCGAGCCGCGGGCCTGGCGCATAGGCGCGGCCGTTGGACTCCCGGATGACCAGCCGCGCTTCCTCGAAGAGCGACAGCGTCCGGTAGAGCGAGGCCTTCGGTATGCCGGTCGCCTGGATCAGGTCCGCCAGGGTCATCGGATGGCCGCGGCCGACCAGGATCTCCAGCACCGTGAAGCCCTTCAGCATCGAGGAATTTTCCACGGCCACTTCGAGCCGCGTGCGATCGGCTGCGGCCGGATCCGGCGCGAGGTCGGCAAGGTTCTGCATGGCCGTAAGCATATTCGTTAATGCCGCTTCCATGCAATCGATTCGTCTCGATGAGTTGAACGGCAGGGGCTTGTACTGGCGGTGAGGATCGACTACTTTAGCGGCATTGAGATTTTTTGTCTCATCCAATGGTCCGCCGCTTGTGCCGCCGGCCCACTCCACAGGAGCTCCCGATGACAGACATGAAGCAGCCCGACGCGAAGCAACTGCAGCGGACCGTGGTGCAGGGCAGGGTGAAGATGACGCCCTCCGAGGCCTTCGTGGAGACGCTGGTCGCCCAAGGCGTCACCGACGTCTTCGGCATCGTCGGTTCCGCCTTCATGGACGCACTGGACATCTTCCCGGCTGCCGGCATCCGTTTCATTCCGGTGGCGCACGAGCAGGGCGCCGCTCACATGGCCGACGGCTATTCGCGCGTTTCCGGTCGCCACGGCGTCTGCATCGGGCAGAATGGCCCGGGCGTCACCAACTTCGTCACCGGCATCGCAGCCGCCTACTGGGCGCACTCGCCGGTAGTGTTCCTGACGCCGGAGACCGGCTCGATGACGATCGGACTGGGCGGGTTCCAGGAAACCGAGCAGCTGCCGATCTTCTCCAAGATCACCAAGCACCAGTCGCACGTCATGCATCCCAACCGCATGGCCGAGCAGACCAGCCGCGCCTTCGATCGGGCGCTGCTGGAAATGGGACCGGCGCAAGTCAACATCCCGCGCGATTTCTTCTACGGCGAAAGCGAGACCGAGATCCCCCGGCCGATCCGCGTCGGGCGGGGCCCGGGCGACGAGCAGGCGCTGGACGAGGCGGCAAGGCTGCTGTCCGAGGCCAAGTTCCCGGTGATCCTTGCCGGCGGCGGCGTCATCATGGCGGGCGCCACCGCAGAGGCCGCCGGGCTGGCCGAACTCCTGCATGCGCCGGTGGCTTGCAGTTACCTTCACAACGACGCGTTCCCCGCCTCGCACCCGTTGTGGGTCGGACCCCTCGGCTACCAGGGTTCGAAGGCGGCGATGAAGCTGATCGCTCAGGCGGACGTGGTGCTGGCTCTGGGTACGCGCCTCGGTCCCTTCGGGACCTTGCCGCAGCACGGCCTGGCCTATTGGCCGGCCAACGCGAAGATCATCCAGATCGATGCGGACGCGAAGATGCTGGGGCTGGTCAAGCCGATTTCGGTGGGCATCAACGGCGACGCGCGGGCGGCGGCGGCTGCGCTGCTGTCGCGTCTGAAGGGCAAGGCGCTCGCCTGCCAGCAGAACCGCGACCAGCGCGACGCCACCATCCGCGCCGAGAAGGATGGCTGGGAGAAGGAGCTGGACCAGTGGACCCAGGAGACCGATCCGTATTCGGTCGAGATCAGCCAGTCCAGCAGCTACATGCATCCGCGCCAGATGCTGCGGGAACTCGAGCGGGCGATGCCCAGGCGGGCGATGGTCTCGACGGACATCGGCAACATCTGTTCGGTCAGCAACAGCTACCTCCGCTTCGAAGAACCGCGCTCGATGTTTGCCGCGATGAGCTTCGGCAACTGCGGCTATGCCTTCCCGGTGATCTGCGGCGCCAAGGTGGCGGCACCGGACCGGCCGGCGATCGCGTATGTCGGCGACGGCGCCTGGGGCATCAGCCTCAACGAACTGCTGACCTGTGTGCGCGAAAAGATCGGCGTGACCGTCGTCCTGTTCAACAACGGGCAGTGGGGCGCCGAGAAGAAGAACCACGTCGATTTCTACTCCCGGCGGTACCAGGGCGTCGAACTCGATAACCCGAGCTGGGCCGGCGTCGCCCGCTCGTTCGGCTGCGAGGGCATCACGGTGGACAAGCTCTCCGACGTCGGCGCTGCCCTGGCCCAGTCGGTGAAGAACCAGGCCGACGGCAAGACGACTGTGCTGGAGATGATGGTCACGAAGGAGCTGGGCGATCCGTTCCGGCGGGATGCGCTGAGCCGGCCGGTGCGGCATCTGGACAAGTACAAAGACTACCGGTAAGTTCTCTCCCCCGACCCGCGGGCCGACGCCCTGGCGTTGTGGCAGCTGGGTAGCACCCTCGCGCCGTTTACTTGAACACCACCGTCTTGTTGCCGTCGACGAGCACGCGGTGTTGGGCGCCCCCTTGCCCAACCCCGACAGGCTCCGAGGGCGGTGAGGGCTTCGACGTCCATGGAGTGATCGA
>JACCRJ010000361.1 GCA_013813615.1 Lautropia sp.
CGATCAAGTACGAGAACGTCTACCTGCACGCCTACGCAACTGTCGGCGAAGCCAAAGCCGGCATCGGCAAATACCTCACCTTCTTCAACGAGAAGCGGCCGCACAGTTCGCTTGACGGCCAGGTGCCTGATACCGTTTACTTCGCCTCGATGCCGCCTTTGGCGAAGGCGGCCTGACCTGGGAACACGAGTAGCCCACGACGTCGGTCGGCCGTTCGTCGCAAGCGACGTCCGTCCGCCGCCGTGGACTACTCTGCAATCGTTTATCAACCTATCAACCCGCAGGGAATCCACTTAACTCGGCCCAGATTCTGTCCAGTTGAAAGGGGCCACCTCTCACCTCAGTCTTGCCGCTGCCAACGGCTCGAGCAACGTGAATACCCACCTAAACGACGACGGCAGCATCTCGGAAGAGCGCGGTAGAGAGAGCGCTGCGGCGCAGGCGGCGATGGGGGCGGTGGCGGCGGCGATGGCTTCGTCACTGTCGGCGGCGCGCACGGGAGGAATGCTGAAGGTCGGACGAAACGATCCTTGTCCATGCGGGAGCGAAAAGAAGTACAAGCAGTGCCACGGGCGGCTGGCGCAGAAAGCCAGCCAGCCGAGGCGTCGGTCCCGGCTATTCGGGGCCGATTAAGCTGATCAACGGGATGACTCTCCCCTTGCCGGACCGCGGCGGATCCGCGGGCAGCGGTGGCTTCGGCAAAATCTTTTCCGCCAGCCGCCGACCCAACTGGGGGGCGGCCGTGCTCGTTCCCACCAGTCGAACCTTCGTTCCGGTGCGGACTCCGGCGCTCCGCACGCCGGCTCTTGCCTCTGAGCGGTCGGTCATCATCGCGTAGTCCGGTACTTTGCGCAGGCCCCGCGTTGGGCCCGAGGACGAGTAGGGCGCCGGGGCGTCGGGCTTCAATACATACCCAGCCGCCACATGCGAACTCCGCCCGGTCGCGATGCCGCTCAAGGTGCCTGCGCGACGAATAGCCGAGCCCGGGGCTTCCAGGTCGCGATCGGAGGCAGCGACGAAGCGTTGCTTTTCAAGCCCGGCGTCGGTTAGATGGCTGGCCTTCGCGCGCCGTCGCGCGCCCATGTTGTGGTCGGCTCGAGCGACGTAGACGTCGATGTCCTCGGCGATGCCCCCGGCAGTGGGCAGGATCACGAACTGCCAACGACCGTCGCGGCCCTTGACGACGCCGGTTCCGCCGGTCGGGTTCACTGTAAGAATCGCCCGGGTGGATGCGCCAACCTGGCCGAGCTCGGCTTGCCAGCTCAAGTCCACTGCGGACTGTGAACCGACCACCAGGTCGACTGGTGCGTCACCGGGCGCGATCACGCGCAGGCGTGCATTGGCAGGAAGAACTGATTGGGGCCACCAGAACTCGACGAACGCCTGGATCTCGCCGTCAGGCGGAAGGATCCAGTCGAAGCTGCCGCCGGCTGCGTAGTTCACGCAGGCGTGCGCTTTCGCGCTGAACGAATTTCCGGCGGCCAAGGTGACGATCAATTCGCGGCCGATCGACTTCTGCTCGAGGACTAGCCACTCGATCAAGGCTTCCATCACATACGTGCCGTCGTGAGGCCCGGTCTGCGGGCCCCAACTGATGTTGACGACGATCCTCTTTGTGGCAAGGCCCGCGCAAGCGACGACGTAGAGTAGGCCATCGAAGGCGAAGTGCGAAAGCCATCGGCCGGAGGGATCGTCGATGCCCTCCTGGGGAAACTGGACGAAGACGATGTCCGACATATGGCTCTCGCCCGCGTCCTTGCCGGCGAGAAGGTCCATGACATGGGTCCCGTGCACCGCCGAGCGGCGCAGACCCGCCAGGCCGGCGTCGCTGTATGCCTCGTCCTGCGTGCCGCCGAGCGCGGGGAAGAACGAGTCGAGGTCGGCTTTCGACCATTGAGCCCCGTAACCGAACGACACGGGCGCCCCGGGCGCGCTGGCGTTCTGGTTCCAGAGCCACATCACTCTCGTTCCGTTGGCCCTTCTGAATCTCTCGTTCGCGAACGCGCACCCGTCGTCCAGCACCGCCGTCAGCGTGTGGTGTTTGGAATGCACCGGAGACAGGTTTTGCGCAACTGCAAACGGGTTGGGCGCGACGGGTGCAGCCAAGTCGATCGCAATAGCGAGATGCTGAATCGAACTCAGAAATCCGGGC
Source organism: Lautropia sp. (assembly GCA_013813615.1). Taxonomy (GTDB): domain Bacteria; phylum Pseudomonadota; class Gammaproteobacteria; order Burkholderiales; family Burkholderiaceae_E; genus Lautropia. Next base: position 2,153 of record JACCRJ010000361.1, read on the forward strand.
AACGACTTGATCGACACCGTCAACGCCCAGAAAGGCGGGACACGCAAGGGCTTGCCTCGCGGTTGCAGGTAGATCTGCGGCACCTGCGCGTCGGCGGGAATGAACTTCACCGCCGCCTTGGCGTCCGCTGGCGACTTCCACTGGATCAACAGTCCCACCGAGCCCTGCTGCTGAAACAAGTTGCCGAAACCGTGGGTGATGCCCCAGCGCAAATAGAGATCGCTGGGATCGGGCGGTAGCCCCCGGGTATTCTTTGCCATGTGTTCCTCCGATCAGACCCACTCGTTTTTTGCAAGAGCCGTGAGTTCTGCCAAGTAGGCAGACGAGGTCATCGCCGGGAGTGCGACCGGCGCCATTGCGCCATTTGGACGGTTCGGCCCATCGCCCAGGAAGTTGTTCTTGACGTTGTTGCCCGCAAGAGTCGGTGCAAACGTGCGGCTACTACACGTCACGCCCGCGATGCCGCACATGCAGAGGAAGTACTCCCCGAGCGACATGCCCAATATCTGGCCGGCAGCGGCGTCGATCGGGAAATGAACTCCTGCCACGACCCGGTTCACGCTGAAGCGGCGAGCCTGCAGATAAAGCTGGGTATATGCAGGATGAGGTACCGCGGGCGCGGCAGGCGGAAGGATGCCGAGCAAGCCGCTCAGAGCGACAATCGTCGCGAATGCCTGGGCGGCGTGACCCATGGGATAGGTTCCATGGCCGGGCGTGGTGATGATCGGTTGCACCTGCGGCGAGAAGTCGACCGGGCGATAGCACCCGAAAACGTGCTTGAACATCAGCTCGACCTCGATCGTAAGCTGCACGGCCACCATGAGCCACTCCGTCGTGTACTTCTTCCGGACAAGGTTCAGTCCGGTTGCGGCGGCGATGAAAGCGAACTGGCTGTCGATTTGGGTCAGGATCTCGGCCGCTCGTTCGTCGCGCAACTCGGCCCAGCTCTGCACGAAGCCCAACTGAGCCACAAAGAAGGGCTGAAGCGGCCGGGTTAGCTCGACGAGCAGCTTCACCCCGGTGTTCGTCTGGCACAGGACCTGATAGGTGTCGGAGGCGGTCGCGAGATACGTCAACCGATTCGTGAGCTCGGTAACGGCCACCGTCGATCGCACCCACGAATCCCAACGCAGCATGACTCCGGGGGCGTTCATCGCAGGCGGCGCTGCGCCTCCGGGCAAGACGCTCCCGTGTTTGGTGTTGTCCATCGTCCCGTCGCGGCTCGACCACAGCGCACTCGCCATCAGCGGGTTGGCCCAGCCGTCGGCGAGGGATCCGGATCCGCCGTAGCCGCCTGATCCGCCGGAGCCCCCCGACCCACCACTGCCCCCCGAGCCCCCGAGCGTGGAGCCACCTAACGTCGAACCTCCCAACGACGAACCACCCATGGTGTTCTCCTACTCTTGTTGATCGGTAGCCGAAGAATGCTAGGCCTTATCGCGCGCCACCAATAGCGTGCGGCCCCTAATAATCAGAGCAACCGCTGTACGGCCCCTGCCCAGCTCACGGGATACCTGCCTCGCGCATCGCACGCGCGATCCGCTGGCCGAAGGGGTAAAGCACCGCAACTGAGTTCGCTTCATACGTTGAGACCCGGTACCCCGGCCTGAGCCTGAGCAAGGCCTGGGCGACGGCAGAAGCTTGCTCCGGCTGCCCGGTGGCCGCATACGCAGCAATGAGGATGCGCAACGTCGACAGGTGCTGCCGGTTTCGCCGTCGCGACGCCTCGCACCAACAGATCGCCTCGGCGAAATTTCCGGCGCCGAACTCGCATGACCCCATCAGCGATTCATAGTAGTAGCGCAACGGATCAATGGGCGACAGCGACAGCGCCCGGTGCCCCGCCTCGAGCGCTTCGTCCGAGGTACCTTCGAAGGCCTTGGCGACGGCGTAGAAGAGCCATCCGAACCCCTCGCTGGGGTTGATGGCACTGGCCTGTCGAAGCCTAGTCTGGCCAGTGGCCAAGTCCTTCTTCAGATGGCAGTAGACGAAGCCTTCGATGGCCAGCGAAAGAGCGCTGGCAGGCTCGAGGTCGAGCGCGCGCTGGGTGTGCTCCAACGCCACCGACGCGGCCTTGGCCAAGTCATCTGTCGCTCCCTGGATCGTGCGCAGCACATACCACTTGCCAAGCCACGCATGCGGTGCCGCGACGCGCGGATGACGCTCGGCAAGCGACTCGAGCAACCGGCGGCTGAGCTCGAAGTCGTCCGCGCTCGCTCGATGCATCATCGAAATTCCGCCCAAAAACAGCTCGTAGCTGTTCAACGCCGGCAGCGGCCGGGTAGTGGCGCGTGAGGCTGCCGTTTCCAGCAGCTTTCGATGGACCGCGTCGGCGAACTCGTGTGCCAGCTCGCTCTTCGGCGCTAACAGGTCACGCCACTTCCCCCGGATGCGACTCGACCACAGGATGTGACCTTCCGACGCGTCGGCTAACTCTGCCGCCACTGTGACGTTGGCGCCCGAAACGGCATACGTGCCCGAGACGACGTGGCGGACGTCGAGTCGATTCGCGATCTCCGCAAGCGAGGAGGAGCGCGCCTTGAAGGTTCCGCTCGAAAGGCGCGAGACGACACGCAGCCCAGGCGACATCGAAAGCGAGTCGATGATGCCGTCGGCAAGCAGATCGCCGATGCCTTGGAATTCCTTGTCGGCGAGCAGGTTGGTGAAAGGGATGACGGCGATCGAGGCCTGCAATGTGGACGCGTAGCTGCGACTCGTCGGAACGCTGCTCTCGTGCAAGGCGGGGCCGAGCCTGTACGCCCGGACCGGCCTGTCCACATGCTTGAGGTGGCAGTCGCCGAGATCTTCGATGTCGGCATCCAGGGTGTCGCTCAAAAGGTCGCGGAGCTGCGCCGTTGCGACGGTCTCCCCGGCTTCGGCCAGGGTGCAAACCCGAGCCGCCAGATTGACTCCGATCCCGTAGATGTCAGTAACGCCGTCGAAGATCTTGGCCGCATGCAGGCCGGCCCGAAGCGCAAGCCGTTCGCCATTGGCGAGCGGTTCGCATTGCTTCGCCATCCACTCGTGCATGTCTGTCGCAGCGCTGACTGCTTCCGCCGCTGTCTGGAATTCGGCCATCAGGCCGTCTCCCAGGTTCTTGACGAGACGTCCTCGATGTCGAGGCAACGTCATCTGCTGGGCGCGGGTGGAGAACGCTTGCCAGCGTTGGATGACGCCCGCTTCGTCTTCTTGCATGAGAAGGACCGACTCGACGAGGTCGATAACGAGGATGATCGCGTAGCGGCTCGGAAGTCCCATTCCCGAGTCCACCAACAGATCATTCGCGCTTGGCGACACGGCCGCTCCTTGACGTTGACTCTCATTGCGCTTGCACGCAGCAATCGTGCCGAACGGTGCGTCGGGTGCGAAGGTGCATTCGGCTTGTCTCATTGAAGCTCATTTCGAGCCCCCTGGCAATCGCGCTGCACGGGCGCGGCGCGCCGGTCGGCGCGATGGCCACGTTCGCGATGATTCCGCCTGGTCATCGACCTGGCCGGCATCGGTGGACAAACGCTGCGGGTTCGCAGCACTGCGACACACTCGGTCATCGGCGAGATGGGGTTCTTCCGTCGGGTGCCAAGTTCGGCGACGGTCTGGGCCGAAGGGCGGGTGACCTTGTTCACGCTGAGGCGCGACCAGGTCGATCGCATGCGCCGCGAGCAGCCCGCACTGGCTATCGCCTTCGACGAGTTCCTGTTGCGCTCGCTGTCCGATCGCCTCATCCTGACCGATCGCATGATTGCGGCCTTGAGTCCAGGCTGAAGGCCGTCTCGCGAACCGGGCGCCCATGGTGCCGCCGGTGGCACGGTCAAATAGTCAAGCGAAGCTCATCCGATGGATCTGCGCGAGGATGCGGTTTACCCCATCGCGGACACCTACTTCCGTAAGGTTTGAGTGGCGCGAAGACGGGCAAACTCCAGAAACACGTTCGGAGGCTGCTGACTCCCTGTCCAGCTGGACGCTGCGGGCCTCGCCGGCACCTGATTCGATTCCATGGGGTCCTGGCACCCAACGCCAAGCTACGCGCGCAGGTGGTGCCGGCGGGGCCGCACGAGGCCACCGGCGGATCGGAACTCACCGCGCCCGAGCCCGTTTGCGCGCACACCAGGCCGGTTCGCATGAGCTGGGCCCGGCTGCTCAAGCGCGTGTTCGAGATCGATCTCGGGCACTGCCCGAATTGCGGCGGCGAGCTCAAGATCATTGCGGCCATCCTTGAGGCACCAGTGATCGAGCGGATCCTCAC
>JACCRJ010000383.1 GCA_013813615.1 Lautropia sp.
CTCCTTCTCGTTCGGCCCTTCGCCCCATCCAGGCAGCTACTACGGCTCAGGTATAAAATTGCGCATCGCCAGCCAAGCGCTGCCAGCGGCCTTTGCAGGTCCATATCTCAAGGTTCACCATGTCCAGGCAGAAAGATCTCACCCGTTACCGCAACATCGGCATCATCGCCCACATCGACGCCGGCAAGACGACTACCACGGAGCGGGTGCTGTACTACACCGGCCGCAAGCACCAGATCGTCGAGGTGCACGACACCAAGGACGGCAAGGGCAGCACCACTACCGACTACATGGAGCAGGAGCGCAAGCGCGGGATCACCATCCAGAGCGCGGCGGTATCGACCGAGTGGAAGGGCTACCAGATCAATCTGATCGACACCCCGGGGCACGTCGACTTCACCGTCGAGGTCAATCGCAGCCTGCGGGTGCTCGACGGCGCCGTCGTGGTATTCGACGGGGTGGCGGGTGTCGAGCCGCAGACGGAGACCAACTGGCGACTGGCCAACCAGTACAACGTCTCACGCATGTGCTACGTGAACAAAATGGACCGCATGGGCGCCAACTTCGGCCACTGCCTCACCGGCATCCGCGAGCGGCTCGGTGCCAACGCCCTGGTGTGCCAGGTGCCGATCGGCAGCCACGACGAGTTCGTCGGGATGGCGGACCTGGTGGCCGGCGCCGCCTACATCTGGTCCTCGGAAGACAAGGACAGCGTCTGGGAGACCGTGCCGCTGGAGGCGCTGGAAGGCCGTTTCAGCTTTTCGGCGACCCGGGACGCCGACTGGATCCGCCAGATACCGCAACTGCGCCAGGACTTGCTGGAGACCGCGCTGGCCGAGGACGACGATGCTTTCACGAATTTCGTCGAGAACGGGGTGTTCGACCCGGTGATGCTGAAGACGTGCATTCGCAGGGGGACTGTCAGCGGCAGGCTGATACCGGTCTTCTGCGGATCGTCCTTCAAGAACAAGGGCGTTCAGCAGCTGCTCGACGCGGTCGTCGATTACCTCCCCTATCCGGGAGAGAACGGCGGCATCCATCTGGTGGACCCCGACGGCAAGGATATCGCGGAGCAGGAGATCAAGGACGACGCGCCGGTTCGGGCACTGGCCTTCAAGATCATCAACGACCAGTTCGGCACGCTGACGTTCGTGCGGATGTATTCCGGGGTGGTGAAGAAGGGCGACACCCTGGTCAACGTCACCCGCGGCAGGAAGGAGCGCATCGGGCGCATCGTCGAGGTCCAGGCCAACCACGTCAAGGACATCGACGAGACGCGCGCCGGCGACATCTGCGCCTTCGTCTCGATGAAAGATACCGAGACCGGCGACTCGCTCTGCGACCCCGAACATCCGGCCCTGCTCGAGCGGATGCGCTTTCCGGATCCGGTGATCAGCGTGTCGGTGGAACCGAAGACGCGCGACGACGTCGACAAGATGACCACCGCGCTCTACAAGATGGCGCGGGCCGATCCGTCACTGCGCCTGCAGGTGGACCAGGAGACGGGGCAGACCGTGCTGCGCGGCATGGGTGAGCTGCACCTGGAAATCACCATCGACCGGATGCGCACCGAGTTGGGCGTCGAAGCCAACATGGGCAAGCCCAAGGTGAGCTTCCGGGAGGCCTTCGGCACGCCGGTGGATCGCATCTACACCCACAAGAAGCAGACCGGCGGCTCCGGCCAGTTCGCGGAAGTGAAGATGGTGTTCGAGCCGCTGGAGCCGGGCAGCGGCATCGTATTCTCCGACGAGATCTCCGGCGGCCGCATTCCGAAGGAGTTCATCCCGTCGGTCGAACATGCGATCCGCACCGAGAGCAAGCAGGGCCAAGTGGCCGGTTACGAGGTGGTGGATTTCAAAGCGCGGCTGATCGACGGGAAGTTCCACGACGTCGACAGCTCGGCTCTTGCCTTCGAGATCGCCGGCCGCTACTGCTTCCGCGAGTCGCACAAGGCCAGCAAGCCGAAGCTGCTGGAGCCGATCATGCGGGTGGAGGTTGTCACCGAGAGCACCTATCTCGGCGACGTGATCGGCGACATCAACCGCCGGCGCGGCCAGATCACCGATCAGGGGCAGAAGGGCCCGCAGGCCTTCATCCAGGGATTCGTGCCGCTGGCGGAGATGTTCGGCTACATCAACTTCCTCCGCTCGGCCACGAGCGGCCGCGGCAACTACACGATGGAGTTCAATCACTACTCGCAGGTGCCGGCGGGGATGGTGGACAAGTTGCTGGAGAAGGAGGCTCGTTAGGCGTGCTTGGGCTTAGCCGTCCTTATGCCGCCATGGACGGCACCACCCGGTCCAGCGCCGTCTCCAGGTTGCGGACCGTCCGGTCGATGTTGTGGAGTTTGTCGAGCCCGAAGAGGCCGATCCGGAAGGTCCTGAAATCCGCCGGCTCATCGCACTGCAGCGGCACGCCGGCAGCGGTCTGCAGCCCGGCATCGAGGAACTTGCGGCCGGACTGGATGTCGGGATCCGAGGTGTAGCTCACCACGACGCCCGGCGCCTTGTAGCCGGCGGCGGCGACGCTGCGAAAGCCCCGCTTCTCGAGCAGCATGCGCACCCTGTCGCCGAGTTCCTGCTGCTCCTTGCGGACCCGCTCGAAGCCGTACGCCTCGGTCTCCTTCATCACGTCGCGCAGGTTGGCGAGGGCGTCGGTGGGCAGGGTGGCGTGATAGAGGTGGCCGCCTTTCTCATAGGCCTCCATGATCTGCAGCCACTTGCGCAGGTCGCACGAATAGCTGGTGCTGGTAGTGGTTTCGATCCGCTCGCGAGCCTGCCGACCCAGCATCACCAGCGCACAGCAGGGCGAGGCGCTCCAGCCCTTCTGCGGCGCGCTGATCAGCACGTCCACGCCGACCGCGGCCATGTCCACCCAGATCGTGCCGGAGGCGACGCAATCCAGCACGAACAGGCCCCCTGTATCCCGCACCGCCGCGGCGACCTCGCGCAGATAGTGGTCGGGCAGGATCATGCCGGAAGCGGTTTCAACGTGCGGCGCGAAGACCAGCGCCGGCTTGTGCTCGCGAATGGCGGCGGCCACTTCCGCGGCAGGCGCCGGCGCAAAGGCAGACTCGCGCTCGTTGCTGGTGCGGCGCGCCTTCAGGACGACCGTCTCCGAGGTGACGCGTCCCATCTCGAAGATCTGCGACCAGCGGTAGCTGAACCAGCCATTGCGGATCACCAGGACCTTGCAGTCAGTGGCGAACTGCCGGGCCACCGCCTCCATGCCGAAGGTTCCGCTGCCCGGCACGACGATGGCCGACTCGGCCTGGTAGACCGACTTCAGCACCGCCGAAATGTCCCTCATCACGCCCTGGAACTTCTGCGACATGTGATTAAGCGCGCGGTCGGTGTACACGACGGAATATTCGAGAAGCCCGTCCGGATCCACATCGGGCAGCAAAGCTGGCATCGCAACCTCCCCAAGACACGTCGCCTGCGCGGCCGGATGGCCGCACCTGAACCTGAAAAGGAATGATCGCACAGCGTCCGCCGGCTGCAGCGGTGCGACAATGCCCGCTGCAGCCACCCGACCAGCCACGCGGAGCCCAAGATGCAGCCATCAGAGCGGGAGCATCCACCCCTGATCCGGCAGGCGACCCCGGCGGATCACCAGTCCTGGCTGGCGCTCTGGCGCGGCTACCAGACCTTCTACAAGGTCAGCATCGACGACGCCACCACGGCGGGCACCTGGCAGCGCCTGCTCGACGACGCGGAGCCGATGTGGTGTGCAGTTGCCGACGTCGACGGCAAGCCCGCCGGCATCGTGCACTTCCTGACCCACCGCAGCACCTGGACGTCCGGCAACTACTGCTACCTGCAGGATCTGTTCGTCGCGCCGTCGCTGCGCGCGCAGGGCATCGGCCGCGCGCTGATCCGGTACGTCTACGCACGCGCCGCCGATCTCGGCTGCTCGCGCGTCTGGTGGTTGACGCACGAGACCAATGCGCAGGCGATGCAGCTGTACGACCAGGTGGCCGACCGCAGCGGCTTCGTCCAGTATCGCAAACTGCTCGGGTAAGATGACCGAAGCATCAGGAGATCCGCATGAGCGCAACATTCGCATCCAAGGCCGACATGACGGCCAAGAAGGTTTCATTCACCCGGTTGTCGGACAATGCCTATGCCTACACCGCAGAGGGTGACCCGAACTCCGGCGTGATCATCGGCGACGACTGCTGCATGGTCATCGACACCACCGCAACGCCGGTAATGGCCCAGGACCTGATCGCGCGGATCCGCGAGGTCACCGACAAGCCGATCAAGTACGTGATGCTCACGCACTATCACGCGGTGCGCGTGCTTGGCGCCTCCGCCTATTTCAAGGAGGGCGCTCAGGCGGTGATCGCCAGCCAGGGGACCTACGACCTCATCAAGGAGCGCGGCGCTGCCGACATGAAGAGCGAGATCGAGCGCTTTCCCCGCCTGTTCCAGGCGGTGGAATCGATCCCGGGGCTCACCTGGCCGGAGATCACCTTCGACCGTGAGATGACGCTGTACCTCGGCAAGCTGGAGGTCAAGCTGATGCACCTCGGCTGGGGACACACTCGCGGCGACGCCATCGCCTGGATCCCGTCGCAGAAGATCTGCTTCTCCGGCGACCTGGTCGAGTACAGCGCCGGGGTCTACACCGGAGACGCCCAGCTGGAGGAATGGCCGGCGACCCTGAACGTACTGCGGGCACTCGACGCACAGAAGCTGGTCCCGGGCCGCGGCCCGGCCCTCGAGAGCCCGGCCGACGTCGCCAAAGGCATCGACTACACCCGCAAATGGGTGACCGACCTCTACAACACAGCCAAGGCGGGCGTAGCAGCCGGCAAGACGCTGAAGCAGGTGCTCGAGGACACTCGCAAGATAATGGACCCGGTCTTCGGCCATGTCTTCATCTATGAGCATTGCCTGCCGTTCGATGTGTCACGGGCGTACGACGAGGCCAGCGGCATCAAGAATCCGCGGGTGTGGACAGCGGAGCGCGACATGGAGATGTGGAAGTCGCTGCAGGCGTAAGGGCACGGCCGTTACAGGGGCTATCGCGGGCATTGACGATTTAGATTGGCGCGACCGGTCTGTATTTGCTACGGTGGCGAATGCGCAGCAGCAGCCGACCGGCGCTGACTGACTCAGCGACCCGTTTACACCGTTTACAAGGAGGGGATCATGAGCTTGAAAGGTTCGAAAACCGAACAAAACCTGAAGGACGCATTTGCCGGGGAGTCGCAAGCCAACCGGCGTTACCTGTACTTCGCGAACAAGGCGGACATCGAAGGGCAGAACGACGTTGCCGCCCTCTTCCGCTCGACCGCCGAAGGCGAGACCGGCCATGCACATGGCCACCTCGAGTTCCTGGAGGAAGTCGGCGATCCGGCCACCGGCCTGCCGATCGGCAGCAGTCGGCAGAACCTGACGGCCGCAGTTGCCGGAGAAACCCACGAGTACACCGACATGTACCCGGGCATGGCCAAGACGGCGCGCGAGGAAGGGCATGACGAAATCGCCGACTGGTTCGAGACGCTGGCGAAGGCCGAAAGATCGCACGCGAACCGGTACACGAAAGCGCTGGACGCGCTGACCGACTAGCGGCACCTGCCTCGCAGGATCCGCCGCGACGCCGGAGGGCCGGGCAGCAGCCCGGGGAAGATCTGTACCTGGCTGCTCATGCAGCACAGGTTCATGCAGCACAGGTCATGGGCCGCGCAACGGTCAAAAGGAGTTCTCCCGATGAGCCAGGAGGGTAATCTCCAGGCACCCACGCGCCATCCGATCGAGTGGCGGAACCCGGCTTTCCATGACGAAGCCGCGGCCGTCGCGGAGATGGAGCGTGTCTTCGATATCTGCCACGGATGCCGCCGTTGCGTGAGCCTGTGCCAGTCGTTTCCGACCTTGTTCGACCTGGTCGACGGGACCGCAGACGGCGAGGTGCACGGCGTCGCAAAAGAGGCCTACTGGGAGGTGGTGGACCAGTGCTACCTCTGCGACCTCTGCTACATGACCAAGTGCCCCTACGTGCCGCCGCACCCGTGGAACCTGGACTTTCCGCACCTGATGCTGCGGGCCAAGGCAATCAAGCACCGCAAGGGCGGGGTCGGCGCCGGCGAGAAGTTCCTGGCGTCTACCGATATCCACGGCCAGTTGGCCGGCATTCCGGTCGTCGTCCAGGCAGTCAACGCGCTCAACCGCACGAAGCCGGTCCGCCAGCTGATGGACAAGACGCTGGGGGTCCATCCGGATGCCTGGATGCCGGAGCTCGCGTCCAGCCGCTTCAGATGGAGCGCAGCACGCAGCGCCAGGAAGAAAGGGAAAGGCAAGGCAGGCGTCGTTACCGACGGGGCGCGCACGCCGGGCAAGGTGGCGATCTTCGCCACCTGCTACGTCAACTACAACGAGCCGGGAATCGGGCACGACCTTCTGAAGGTGCTGGAGCACAACGCGATCCCCTGTGTGATCGTCAAGAAGGAGAAGTGCTGCGGGATGCCGAAGCTGGAACTCGGCGACCTCGAGGCGGTGGCGGCCCACAAGGCGGCCAACATTCCGGTGCTTGCGAACTACGCGCGTGAGGGTTACGCCATCCTGAGCGCCATCCCCAGCTGCACGCTGATGTTCAAGCAGGAGCTCCCGCTGATGTTCCCGGAGTGCACCGATACCGCGGCGGTCCAGGCTGCCATGTTCGATCCGTTCGAATACCTGATCGCCCGCCACAAGGACGGTCTGCTCAACCTGGACTTCAAGACGCCGCTCGGCAAGGTCAGCTACCACGTCCCGTGCCACGGGCGGGTGCAGAAGATCGGCCGCAAGACCGAGGAAATGTTCAAGCTGGTCGGACAGACTGTGTCAGTCACCCTGAACACCGTCGAGCGCTGCTCGGGGCACGCAGGCACCTACGGCGTCAAGAAGAAGACCCACCCCGCCGCCATGAAGATCGGCCGGCCGGTGTTCAAGTCGATGGCGAAGGACGATCCTGACCACATCAGCAGCGACTGCGCACTGGCCGGCCACCACATCGCCCAGGGGATGGAGCAGGCGGGGACGCCGGCGAAATCCCTCAGCCACCCGCTGAGCCTGCTGCGGCTGGCCTACGGACTCGACTGAGCGGAGCAAGCGCAATGGCAATCACCCCGGACAGCCTCATGACGCTGGAGGCCTATTCCAAGTTCCGCAAGGCGAACAAGGCGCAACACATTGCCCGCCGCCGCCTGCGCAGCGTGCGCCTCGGCGAGCACCTCAACCTGCAGTTCGAGGACGAGCAGACGGTGCGGATCCAGATCCAGGAGATGCTGCGCATCGAGAAGATCTTCGAGGAGGAAGCCATCCAGGACGAGATCGACACCTACCAGCCGCTGGTGCCGGATGGCAGCAACTGGAAGGCCACGGTGCTTATTGAATTCCCCGATCCGAACGAACGCCGCCGGGAACTGGGGCGCCTGATCGGGATCGAAGACCGGCTGTACGTCGAAGTCGAAGGCTACCCGCGCGCCTACGCGATTGCCGACGAAGACCTCGACCGGGAGAACGACGAGAAGACTTCGGCGGTGCATTTCGTGCGGTTCGAGTTCGGCAGTGCGGCCAGGCGGGCCGTCCTCGCAGGCGCCAGCGTCAAGCTGGGCTGCGACCACACCAACTATCCGGCACACACGACGATTCCGGCTGAAACGCTGGCCGCACTCGCGGGGGACTTGAAAACGCCTGCTTGAGCGCCTGCTTGAGCGCCTGCTTGAGCGCCTGCTTGAGGGGCCTGCCTGAGCGCTCGCCG
>JACCRJ010000387.1 GCA_013813615.1 Lautropia sp.
GTGAGTCCTGGCTGCGAGCTCTGCCGCTGACCCGGCTGCCGCACCCGTCGCGCCGCGTGGCGTGCGGCTCTCGCGGGGGTGGTTCCCGCTGTCGCGGGGCGGGATCCCCTTCCGACTAGAGCGTGAACCGCATGTCGGCGAGGAGTGCGCCGGGCGCCGTGACGGAGCCGAGGTGCCGCCGGCCATAAGTGTCGTTGCTGGGCAGGAGTTCCACCTCGTTCGACAGCGCGATCAGGCCTTCGCCGAAGAGCCGCAGGAACGAGTCGTCGAAGCGCATGACGTCGATCGGTGCGACGATCTCCCCGCCCTCCACCCAGAACGAGGCGAAGCGCGTCATGCCGGTCATCCTGCAGCATTGCCGGTCCGAGTAGCCCAGGTACCAGAGGTTGCCGATCCACAGGCCCGTATCGAGGGCAGCCAGCGCGCCGGCCGGGTCGAGGCTGCCGCCGGCAAGCGACAGCGATACCGGATACTCGTCTTCGTCCGCATTGGCAGCCACGCCGAACTCGGCGGCGGAGCGGGCCGACACCAGCGGCTGCGCGCAACGTCCGGCGACGATCAGCGGCACCTCGTCCGGCCTGACGTGGCCGGTCGGCGTGAATGCCGGCGCGAGCCCGCCCGCGGTCGCCTCGGTCAGCTGGAACTGCGGCGAAAGGGTCGCACCCCCGCTCTCCAGCAGGTTCAGCGGACTGGTGCCGGTCCTGCGGGACTTGATGCCGAATCCGCCCCAGCCCAGGGTCCCGATCATCTCGACGACCGCCGCCGGCTCAAGCCATGCGCGGAAGGCGCCGGGCGAGAGCCGGCGCGCCGGCCGCTCCAGCAGCGCGAGCCGTTGCCGTGCCGCGGCCATCCGCCGGCTGAAGTCCGCCGCCTGCCAGCGGGAACCGGCGTAGGTCGACTTCACTGCGCGGTCGCGCACCGCGGGATCGCCGGTGCAGTAGAGGCTCCAGTCGAGATGGAAGCTGCGCACGCGATGCCAGTTGCGCTGGCCGCGGCTGTCGGCGAAAGCGGCGACCACCGGGCCGGCGGCGTAGAACCCGACCAGGTCCAGCCCCGCCGACTCGCCGATCACCTGCGCCACGATATCCTGCAGCGGCGCGAGGGCGGCATCGGTGTCGTCGCGCCACGTGTCGGTCACCGTCTGCGGCATCCGCAGATGCGGATCGGGAGGCACCATCGACAGGTCCGCGGCAAGCTCCGAGCGCAATGCCAGCAGCCGTCCGATGTCGGCGTCCGCGTCGCCGCCCAGGCTGATGCTGGCGGCGATGCGGCGCTGTCCGTCGACCAGCGTCACCGTCGCCTCGTGCTGCTCGACATGCGTCATCTGCCGGACGGCGCCGCGGTTGAAGCGCACGAAGTCCGACACCTCCGAGGCGAGGTTCAGCATGACCAGGTTGACGGCATCCGGCGTCGGGCGGCAGACCGCATCCGCCAGTGCGTCGAAGTATTCCTTCATCTGCACCCAGCCTTCATTCTCCGCCACCGAAGACCGCCACCTTGCTGAACTTGCAGGCGGGCGAGGCATGTCCGACCCGCACGACCTGCATCGGCTCGCCCTTGCCGCAGAAGGGCGTGCCCAGCACTTCCCAGGTGGACGCATCGCCCGTCATGGAGAGGCTGCGCCAGAAGGTCGCGGAGACGCCCCGGTAGTTGGGATTGCGCACGACGTCGCCGAGTTTGCCGTTGCGGATCAACCGGCCGTACTCGCAGCCGAACTGGAACTTGTTGCGCGAGTCGTCGATGCTCCAGGAGCAGTTGGTGCGCATCAGCACGCCGTCGTCGATCGAGGCGATCATCTCGGCCAGCGATGAAGCGCCGGGTTCGATGTTCAGGTTGCTCATCCGGTCGATCGGTGCGCGGTTCCAGCTGCTCGCGCGGGCGGTTGCGACGCCTTCCAGTCCGCGCGCGGCGGCAGGATGAAGGGCGCGCGCCCGCGCAGCCGAAATGCTGCCGCCGAGCGGGCGCTTCAGCACGCCTTCCTCGATCAGCATCTGCTTGCTGGCGGGCAGGCCTTCGTCATCGAAGGCGAAGCTGGCGATTTCCTCCGGCCGACCCGGGTCGTGGCTGACGTTCAGCAGGCTGCTGCCGTAGCGATAGCTGCCGAACATGTCCAGCGTGACGAAGCTGGTCCCGGCGAAGTTCCGCTCGTCGCCGAGGATGCGGTCGAGCTCAAGCGGATGGCCGATACTTTCGTGGATCTGCAGCATCATCTGGTCGGGCATCAGTACCACGTCCATGTCCCCGCTCGGGCAGTTTGGCGCCATCGCAAGCTGCAGCGATTCCTCCGCGACCCGCGGCCCGTCCGTCTGCATCCCGGCGGCGTCCAGCACCTCCAGGCCGCCCTGCCGGCAGAAGCCGTTGTACTGGCCGGCCGCGGTGCGGGTCTGGGTCTGGCTGCCGACACGGGCCACGGCAGTCAGGTTGGGTATGGCATAGCGGAAGTGCTGGACCGTCGTGCCGCCGTCGCCGGTCAGGTAGACCTGCTCGGTTTCGATGAACCACGCCTGCGCGCTCCAGTCGACGATGCGCGGGTCGATCTTCAGGGATTTACAGGCGATCTGCAGGTAGTCGAAACGTTCCGCCAGGCTGGCCGGCAGCGGCTTCTCCGCCGGGCCCTGGTAGCGTCCCTGCGGCGACGGCATCCTGATGCTGCCGAAATCGAAGACGCCGCGCCCGGCCATGATGCGCGCGAGCGACTGCGCCCGTTCGAAGGCTCTGCGCATGCCGGCGCCGGTCAGGTCCGACGTCGCGGCATGGCCGATGCCGCCACCGTCGACCACCGTGATCATCAGGCCGCGGTCGTGGGAGAACTCGGGCGCCTCGGCGATGTCCTGGCGCACGCGCAGGCTCTGGCTGGTTTCGGTGACCGCGCGAAGCGACCAGAAGCGGCAATCGGGCGCGGCTGCGCGGGCCTGCGACTGCAGCCGCAGAGGATCGATATCCATGGA
>JACCRJ010000404.1 GCA_013813615.1 Lautropia sp.
CTGCAGCGGTCTCTGAAGCCGCAGCCCCGGAAGTCGCCCACCAGCGAAGGCACGACGCCCGCGATCGTGCCGAGCCTGCCGCCGGGGGCCGTGCGACCCGGGACCGGGATACATTCGAGCAGGCCGCGGGTGTAGGGATGATGCGGGGTGGCGAAGAGTTCCTCCGCCGGGCCGTGCTCGACGATCTCACCGGCGTACATGACCGCGACGCGGTCGGCGATCCGGGCGACCACGCCGAGGTCATGCGTGACCAGCACCATGGCAATGCCGAGTTCACGCTGCAGTTGCGCAAGAAGCCGCAGGATCTGCGCCTGGATGGTCACGTCGAGCGCGGTGCTGGGCTCGTCGGCGATCAGCAGTTCCGGGCCGCACATCAGGGCCATCGCGATCATCACCCGCTGCCGCAGCCCGCCGGAGAGCTGATGCGGGTACTGGCCCAGGCGTTCCCCGGCCGAGGCGATTCCGACCTTCTCCAGCAGGTCGATCGCACGGGCCCGTGCCTCTTCGACGCCGCTGCGGCGGTGGTGCAGGTAGGGCTCCATCAGCTGGTTGCCGATGGTGTAGGCAGGGTTCAGCGCCGTCATGGGCTCCTGGAAGATCATCGCCATCCTGCTGCCGCGCAAAGCATTGATCCGCCTTGCGGGCGCCCGCGTCAGGTCTTCGCCGAGGAACGCGAGGCGGCGGGCGCTGCGGCGCGCCGCCCGGGGCAGCAGGCCCATGGTCGCCAGCGACGTCATCGATTTGCCGCAGCCCGACTCGCCGACGATGCAGAGAGTTTCGCCGCGCCGCGCCTGGAAGCTCACGTCCCGCACCGCATGCAGCAGGCCGTGCGGCGTCGCGATGTCCACGCTCAGGCCGTCGACATCCAGGACCACGTCGCCGGCAGTCCTGCCGCTCGCTGCCGATGCCGAACTCATGACCGGCCCTCGGGTGACAGCAGGTCGTGAAGGCCGTCGCCGCACAGGTTGATGGCGAAGATCAGCAGCGCGAGCGCGCAGCCCGGGATGGCGATCAGCCAGAAAGAGAAGAACATATAGGCCTTCGCTTCCGAGATCATGAGTCCCCACGAAGGCAGCGGCGGCTGCACGCCCAGGCCGAGGAAGGATAGCGACGCCTCCAGCAGGATTGCACTGGCGGCCTCCAGCGTGGCGACGACGATCAGGTGCGGCATCACGTTGGGGAGCACCTCGCCGAAGAGGATGCGGGTCGTGGACGCGCCGGCGGACTGTGCGGCGGCGACGTAGTCGAGCGAGCGGACCTGCTGGGTGGCGCTGCGCATCACCACCGCGAAGCGGTCCCACTTCAGCAGGCCGAGGACCAGGATCACGATCCAGAGCGAGCCGCCGACCAGCGCGACGGTTGCCAGCGCCACCAGGATCACCGGCATCGACAGGCGCGTCGTCACCAGGAAGCTCACCAGCATGTCGGTGCGGCCGCCGAAGTAGCCGGCGAGCATTCCCATGGTGGTGCCGATCAGCCCGGAAATGATGGCGACGCTGACGCCGATCAGCAGCGAGATGCGCGCGCCGTAGATCAGCCGGGAGAGGTAGTCCCGGCCGAGCGGGTCGGTACCGAGTGGATGAAGCCAGCCGCCCTTCGCCTTCCACACCGGCGGCGTGGTGCGGTTCAGCAGATCCTGTGCGTAGGGGTCGTGCGGCGACAGCCACGGCGCCAGCAAGGCCACCAGCAGGATCAGCAGCAGCAGGCCGCCGCCGACGGCAAAGGCCTTGTTGCGCCAGATACGGCGGGACAAGCCCGGAGCAACCTGCAGGGAGGACGTCAGGGGGTACGACCCCCCTTCAGGCGACACGGATGCGAGGGTCGAGCCAGGCATTGGCTAGGTCCGAAGCGAGCGTCAGCAGTACGTAGATCACCGACAGCAGCAAGACGATCACCTGCATCACCGGGAAGTCCTTGAAGGTGATGCTCTGGTAGGCGAGGTAGCCCAGCCCGTCCAGCGCGAAGATGGTTTCGATAACCACCGAGCCGCCGAGCAGGTAGCCCAGCTGCACGGCGGTCAGCGCCACCACCGGCACGACCGCGTTCCGAAGCGCGTGCTTGAAGATCACCTGCCGGGTGGGCAGGCCCTTGGCCCGGGCGGTGCGGATGTAGTCGGCCTCCAGTACCTCGATCATCCCGGCGCGCACCAGGCGCATGAAGGCGGGCGCCACGTAGTAGCCTAGCGCGATCGTGGGCATCACGAAATGCAGCCAGGTGTCGCTGCCGGAGACCGGCAGCACGCGCAGCGAGATCGAGAAGAACATGATCAGCAGCAGCGCGAAGAAGAAATTCGGAAGGGCCTGGCCGACGACTGCGGTGGCCAGGCAAAGCCGGTCGATCCAGCTGTTCTTGTAGATGGCGGCGAGCACGCCCAGCGGCACCGAGACGAACAGGGCGAAGACCAGCGCCATCAGGCCCAGCAGCAGCGTCGTCTTCAGCTTGCTCAGGATCAGCGGCCCGGCCGCGGTCTTGAAGTAGATCGAGTCGCCGAGGTCGCCACGCACCGCCTGTCCCAGCCAGGCGACATATTGCACCGGCAGCGGCCGGTCGAAGCCGTAGGTCTGGCGGATCAGGTCGATGTCGACCTGCGTTGCGCCTTCACCGGCGATGGCGGTAGCCGGATCCCCGGAGAGGCGCAGCAGGAGGAAGGCGATCATCGACACCGCCAGGCCGACCAGGACGGCCAGTCCCAGCCGCTTCAGCGCATACCCGACCATGCGCTCTCCCGCCTGCCGGCTACTTCCAGGTCATCTCCCAGAAGCGGACGAGCTCGTCCGGATACGCCTTGAAGTTCAGGTCCTTCGATGCGACGTAGAACACCGGCAGGGACCACAGCGGCACCGAGTAGGCGCGCTCCGCGATCATCGTCAAGGCCAATTTGTAGGCGGTCTTGCGGGCTTCGGGAGCGATCGAATTGTTGCCTTTCAGGAGCAGATCCCTCACTTCCGGATCCCGGGTGATGTCCTCGCCCTCGAAGGCGAAGTAGTTGGGCGTGGATGCGGACACGTCGTTGACCGAAAACGAGCCCCAGGTCTGGTGCGTCAGCTGCTCCTTGTTGGCGCGGATCGATTCCCTCATGGCAGCGTACTGCAGGAAGTTCAGCTTCGCGCGGATACCGACCGCCTGGAGGTTGTTGATCATTGCCTCGGTCTGGTGGCGTTCCCGGTACGCGACGATCTGGATGTCGAAGCCATCGGGGAATCCCGCCTCTGCCAGCAGCTTCTTCGAAAGTGCCGGGTCGTACTTGTAGCGCGGCGCACCTTCATCCGTGCAGCCGAACTGGGAGGGGAAGCAGTTGGTGTGCAGCACCCGCGAACCGGCACCGACCAGGTTCCTGGCGATGCCTTCGCGGTCGATGGCGTGCATGATGGCCCTGCGCACCCGCACGTCCTTCAACTGCGGCGCCGGCGTGCCGTCCTGGGTATTGATCTGCATGAAGACGATTCGCATCGTCTCGCCGCTGACCACCTGCAGCGTCGGTACGGTCGCCACCTGTTCGGCCTGGTCCTTGGGCACGTGCATGATGAAGTCGGTGCCTCCGGAGAGGGCCTCCGCCATCTGGGTCTGGCGATCCGGGATGAACCGGATCTCGATCTTGCCGATCCTGGGCGCCGCTTTGGGCGAGTCCTTGAAGTAGTCGGGATTGCGCTCGAGGGAAATGGACTTGCCCGGCGTGTACTGCGTGACCCGGTAAGGGCCGGTTCCCACCGGCTTCGCGTTCATCCCCTTGGGGCCGACTTCCTGGTAGTACCTGGCAGGGTGGATCACCACCGGGCCGGCGAGAAACTCTATGGCGGCGGGGAAGACCTTCTTCGTCGTCAGCCGGACCGTGTAGGGTCCCAGCTTCTCCGCCTTCTGAATCCAGTTGACGTTCTGCTGCGCAGTGACCTTGCTGGCGGAGTCGCCGACGAAGTTCAGTGTGTAGACCACCGAGTCGGCGTCGAACGGCTCGCCGTTGTGGAACTTGATGCCCTCCCGCAGTTCGAAATCGATGGTGCGGTCGTCGACCTGCCTCCAGCTCCTGGCCAGCTGGCCCTTGTACTCGTTGGTGTCCGGATCCCGGTAGATCAGCGTGTCCCAGACGTTGGCGCCGAGGATCACGCCGATCCGCACGTTGTTGAAATACGGGTCGACGCTTTCAGGCGCCTGGTCGTAGGCGAAGCGCAGCGTGTCGTTCTTCTTTGCCGCAAGTGCCTGGCCGCCGGCAGCGAGGGCGACGGCAACGAGAGACATGGCCGCAAATTTCCCGAATGACTTCCGGTTGGTTCCAGCTTGCATGACGCTCCGATCTCCGGTGAGTGTGTCCCCGCAATATACAGGCACCGGCGCCGGAGAAACAGGCACGGATGCAGGCGGGCGGCGCCTACCGCGAAAGTTTTGGCGCGCGCGCCGCCTGGAGTCGACGGCTGCTGTTGGAGAGGTGCGTCCTCATGGCTGCGCGGGCGGCTTCGACGTCGCGCGCGCGGATCGCCTGGAAGATGCGCTCATGCTCGTCGTGCACCCGCTGCAGGTAGCGCAGCCGGCCCTCCGGCGCGCTTTCCGGCGTGTTGACCCGCGCCCTTGGAATGATCATGGTGCCGAGGTGCGTCATCAGGTCCGCGAAGTGGCGATTGCCGGTCGCCCGCGCCACCTCCATGTGGAACTGAAAGTCCGGTGGCACCGCATCCGAGTCTTGCTGGATCGATTGCTCGAACGCCTGCAGGGCCGCGGCCATCGCCTTCAGGTTGGCCTGCGTGCGCCGCTGGGCCGCGAGGCCCGCGGTCTCGGTCTCCAGGCTGATGCGAAGTTCCAGCACCGAGATCACGTCGGCGACGGTGGCGAGATCGCTGGACCTGATGCGGAAGGTGCTTGCTTCGGCCGGCTCCATGACGAAGGTGCCGATGCCATGGCGGGTGCGCACGAGGTCCGATGCCTGCAGCCGGGAAAGTGCCTCCCGCACGACGGTGCGGCTCACTTCGAAGCGGGCCATGATCTCGTTTTCCGTCGGCAGTTTCTCGCCGGGCAGCAGCTCGCCGGTGCGGATGCGCGCGGCCAGGTTCTCGACGATGCCGGACACCAGCCCGCGTGACCGCCGCACGGCGAAATCTGTTGACACGGAAATTGCTTCCTTCGAGAATCGCCAGTCATCAGACGTCTGATGACTGGTTGGTTGAATGTAGCAAACCTGGGGCGGATGTCCAGCGTGATTGCAGGCCTCAGGGCGCAGGAGGAAAAGTGACCATCAAGCTGCATCAGAAGCTGCTCCTGACGGGCGCCGCCGGCGGCCTCGGCAAGGTACTGCGACAACGCCTCAAGGAGAATTGCGATCTGCTGCGCCTGTCGGACGTGCAGGAACTCGGTTCCGCGGCAGACCGCGAAGAAGTGATGCTTGCGGACCTCGGGGATGCGGCTGCAGTGGACGGGATCGTGCGGGGAGTGGACGCCATCGTCCATCTCGGTGGATATTCGGTGGAAGGGCCGTTCGAGCCGATCCTGCAGGCCAACATCATCGGCGCCTTCAATCTGTACGAGGCTGCCCGCCGGCATGGCGTGAAGCGGGTGGTGTTTGCCAGCTCCAACCATGTGACCGGGTTCTACCGGCAGGGCGAGACGATCGATGCATCCCACCCGCCACGCCCCGACGGCATCTACGGATTGAGCAAGGCTTTTGGCGAAGACCTGTCGCGGCTGTACTTCGATCGCTACGGCATCGAGACAGCCTGCCTGCGGATCGGTTCGTCGTATCCCGAACCGAAGGACCGGCGGATGCTCGCGACCTGGCTCAGCTACGGGGATCTCCACCGGCTGGTCACCGCCTGCCTGACCACCCCTGTTCTCGGCCATACCATCATCTTCGGCATGTCGGACAATGCGGTGACGTGGTGGGACAACCGGCTGGCCAGGCACGTCGGCTACCGGCCTCAGGACAGTTCCGACGCTTTCCGCGACGCGATGTACGCAAGCACGCCGGAACCCGATCTGCAGGACCCGGCGGTTCAGCATCAAGGCGGGATCTTCGTTCGAACCGGACCATTCTAGGCAACTGCTCTCTCACTCGTTCCTGCTTTTCAAGACTCATCAAGACGGAGACAGACATGACAACGAAGAAACCGGTTGCGGCCCACCTGGCCGCTCTTTCGGCGCTGACCCTGGCGGCCGTACTCGGTACGATTGCGCCCCAGGCCGCACAGGCGCAGAGCACTCTGAAGGCCGCTGACGTCCATCCGCCGGGGTATCCGACGGTGGTGGCGGTGGAAAGCCTCGGCAAGAAGTTCGAGGGCGCGACCAAGGGCAAGTACAAGCTGCAGATGTACCCGAGCAGCGTGCTCGGCGGCGAAAAGGAAATGATCGAACAGACTCAGGTCGGCGCCATCCAGATTCTGCGCACCTCGCTCGGTCCGGTAGGCTCGGTGGTTCCTGAGGTCAACGTCTTCAACATGCCGTTCGTGTTCCGGGATGAGGCGCACATGCGCAAGATCATCGACGGGCCGATCGGCGACGAGATCCTGCAGAAGATCACCGACAGCCCGTCCAGGCTGGTCGCCCTTGCCTGGATGGACGGCGGCTCCCGCAGCCTCTACACCAAGAAGCCGGTGCGCTCGCCTGCCGACCTGAAGGGGCAGAAAGTCAGGATGATGGGCAATCCGCTCTTCGTCGATACCATGAACGCGATGGGCGGCAACGGCATCTCGATGAGCTACACGGAGGTCTACAGCGCGCTGCAGACCGGTGTCGTCGACGGCGCCGAGAACAACCCGCCCAGCCTCTTCACCTCCAACCACTACACGACCGGAACCAAGTACTACGCGCAGACCAACCACCTGATCATTCCGGAGCTGCTGGTGATGTCGAAGGTCTCCTGGGGCAAGCTGACGCCGGAAGAACAGGGCCTGATGAAGAAGTTCGGCCGCGAGGCGCAGATGGAACAGCGCGCGCTGTGGGACAAGAGCGTGACGGAGTACACCGAAAAGCTGAAGGCGGCCGGCGTCGAGTTCATTGCGGTCGACCAGAAGCAGTTCTTCGAGGCGACCGCACCGGTGCGCGCCAAGTACGGGGCGGCGTTCGCCGAACTGATGAAGCGGATCGAGGCGGTCAAGTAGCGATGAGGGACACGATCCTGCGCTGGATGGACCGGCTCTACCTGCTCTGCATGTGGATCGCAGGGATCGGCATCGTCGCGATGAGCCTGGTCATCCCGTGGGGCGTGTTTGCGCGCTACGTGCTCGGCAGCGGCTCACAATGGCCGGAGCCGGTGGCGATCATGCTGATGACGGTGTTCACGTTCTTCGGCGCCGCGGTGACCTACCGCGCCGCCGGCCACATCGCGGTCGAGACCCTGACGCAGGCGGTATCCGCGGCCTGGCGGCGGCGGCTCGAGGTCGCGTCCGATCTGCTGATGCTCGCGCTGTCGGCGTTCATGGCGATCTGGGGGCTCAAGCTGGTGGTGCAAACCATGGGCCAGACGCTGTCGGATCTGCCGTGGCTGCCGGTCGGCATCAGCTACCTGCCGCTGCCGCTCGGCAGCCTGATCACCATCGTGTTCATCGTCGAGAAGATCGTTTTCGGGCCGCAGCATGAGCGGCCGATCTGCCGGCTGGAGCACCACCTCGACGAGACGCCCGTCACGGCACCGGAGTTCTGATGAAACTCCCCCCGAAGCGCCTTCGGCGCCGCCTGCGCGCTGTGGACGACTGAGATGGATGCTCTGGTTCTGTGCGGCAGCTTCACGGTGTTCATGCTGGTAGGCATGCCGGTCGCCTACGCGTTGGGTTTGTCGGGCATTGCCGGCGCGCTCTGGATCGACCTGCCGCTGGACGCGGTGATGATCCACATCACCTCCGGCGTCAACAAGTTTTCCCTGCTGGCCATTCCGTTTTTCGTGCTGGCGGGCGCCTTGATGGCCGAAGGCGGGATCTCGCGGCGGCTGGTCGCTTTCGCCGCCGTGCTGGTCGGTTTCCTCAGGGGCGGCCTCTCGCTGGTCAACATCCTGGCGTCGACCTTCTTCGGCGCCATTTCGGGCTCACCGGTCGCGGACACGGCGTCGATCGGCACGGTGATGATCCCCGAGATGGTCCGCAACGGCTATCCGCGCGCCTTCGCCACGGCGCTGACGATCAGCGGGTCGATCCAGGCGACGCTGATTCCTCCCAGCCACAACGCGGTCATCTATTCGATGGCCGCCGGCGGTTCGATTTCCATTGCCGCACTGTTCATGGCGGGCGTCTTTCCGGGGCTGCTGCTCGGCGCGGTGCTCGCCGTTTATTGCCTGGTCATCGCCAGGAAGCGCAACTTCCCGAAGGGCCGCTCGATTCCGATGAGCGAAGCGCTGAGGATCTGCCTGGATGCGACCTGGGGGCTGATGACGATCGTGATCATCCTGGGCGGCATCCTCACGGGTGTCTTCACGGCAACCGAATCCGCGTCGATGGCCGTCGTCTGGGCCTTCTTCGTCACGATGTTCATCTACCGAGACTACAAGTGGCACGACCTCCCGAAGCTGATGTTCCGCGTCGTCAAGACGGTCTCGGTGGTGATGATGCTGATGGCCCTGTCGGGCGCCTTCGGCTACGCCATCACGCTGATGCAGATACCCAATCGGATGACCGAAGCGATCCTGGCGATGACCCGGGAGCCGATGATGATCCTGCTCCTGATCAACATCATGCTTCTCGTGCTCGGCACCGTCATGGACATGGCGCCGATGATCCTGATCCTGACGCCGATCCTGTTGCCGGTGGTGACGGCGGTCGGTATCGACCCCGTGCATTTCGGCATGATCATGATCACCAACCTGGCGGTGGGGCTGATCTCGCCTCCGGTTGGAACGGTGCTCTTCGTCGGCAGCGCGGTCGCGAAGCTGCCGATGGGCGTCGTCATTCGCGCAATGAATCCGTTCTGGGTGCTGCTGCTGATCGCGTTGATGATCATCACCTATGTGCCGGCGGTGTCGCTATGGTTGCCCAAGGTGATGGGACTCTGAGATGAATCCACTAGAACTGAAATCGATCATCGGCCAGGGCCTGTTGTCCTTCCCGCTGACGGACTTCGACGAGCGGCTGGAGTTCCACGAGACGGGTTACCGTAAGCGCCTGGAATGGCTGGAACCGTACGGCGCATCGGCGCTGTTTGCCGCCGGCGGCACCGGCGAGTTCTTTTCCCTGACTGCTGACGAGTATCCTGCGATCATCCGCGCCGCCGTCGACACCTGCCGCGGCAAGGTGCCGATCATCGCCGGTGCCGGCGGTCCCACCCGTTTCGCCGTTGCCTGCGCGCAGGAGGCCGAGCGGCTCGGCGCCCACGGAATCCTGCTGCTGCCGCACTACCTCACCGAGGCGGGGCAGGCAGGCCTGATCGCGCATGTCGAGGCGGTCTGCCGCAGCGTGCGCTTCGGCGTCATCGTCTACAACCGCGGCGTCTGCAAGCTGGTGCCGTCTTCGCTGCAGACTCTGGCGGACCGCTGTTCGAACCTGGTCGGCTTCAAGGACGGCGTGGGTGACATCGAGGCAATGGTGGCCGTGCGCCAGCGGCTGGGCGACCGCTTCGCGTACCTGGGCGGCCTGCCGACGGCGGAAGTCTACGCGGCTGCCTACCGGGCGCTCGGCGTTCCGGTGTATTCGTCGGCGGTGTTCAACTTCATCCCGCGCACCGCCATGGACTTCTCTCGCGCGTTGGAAACGGGCGACCGGGCGACCACCGATCGCCTGCTGCACGATTTTTTCATGCCCTACCTCGAGATCCGCAACCAGGGCGCCGGCTATGCCGTCAGCATCGTCAAGGCCGGTGCCAGGCTGGTCGGTCAGAGCGCGGGGCCGGTGCGGCCGCCTTTGTCGGAGCTGACACCCGAGCAGTCCGAGTGCCTCGCGGGCCTGATCCGCAGCCTCGGCCCGCAGTAGAGCCGCCGGCCCCGGCACTGCAGGCCGCGCCTGGAGGGTTCACAATAGC
>JACCRJ010000418.1 GCA_013813615.1 Lautropia sp.
GCGGCCCTGCTGGATGGGCTGGCGGGCGTAAGGGGCGGGCGCGAGGAGCGGGCGATGGCTATGGCCGACGGCCTGGCGAAGGCAGGTATCGGCGGCGCTTACGCGGGCGCGCTCAAGTACGTCGGCAACCCGGACCTCATCTCCCGCAGCCACTTCGCCCGCTACCTGGTAGAAGCGGGTGTCTGCAGCGACATCAAGCAGGTCTTCCAGCGTTACCTGGTGCAGGGCCGCCCCGGCTACGTGCCTCACCGCTGGGCGCGGCTTGCGCAGGCGGTCGACTGGATTCGCGGCGCCGGCGGCGTGGCCGTCCTGGCGCATCCGGCCCGCTATCGCCTCGGCGAGACCGGCCTGTGGGCGCTGGTGCACGAGTTTCGCGAGGCCGGCGGGCGGGGGATCGAGGTGGTTTCGGGCAGCCACACCCAGGCGGACTTCGTGCGCTTCGGCAAATGGAGCCGGGAATTCGACTTGCCCGCATCGCGCGGTTCGGATTTCCACGATCCGGTCGAGAGCAATTACGATCTCGGCCTGCTTCCGCGCCTGCCGGACAGCCTGGTGCCGCTCTGGGCCGGTTGGGCGGAAGTCATGCAGATGCAACCGACCCTGGCAGACGACTGATCCCGCTGAAGGCATGCGACGCTTCACCCTTCATCCCGTCAATCCCCAGCGCCGGCTGATTCAGCAGGCCGCCGAGCAGATTCGGTCGGGAGCCGTCGCGGCCATGCCGACAGATGCCTGCTACGTGCTGGCCTGCCACCTGGGCGACAAGGCGGCGGTCGACCGTTTGCGCCAGATCCGGGCCATCGACGAGAAGCACCTGCTGACGCTGATGTGCCGCGACCTCTCGGAACTGGCGCAATATGCGCACGTCGACAACCGCCAGTTCCGCTTCCTCAAGGATTGGACACCGGGCGCGTACACCTTCATCCTGCCGGCGACCAAGGAAGTCCCGCGTCGGCTGGCCCATCCGTCGCGCAAGACGGTCGGCCTCAGAGTACCGGCGTCCGCCATCGTGCAGTCGCTGCTCGAGACGCTCGGCGAGCCGGTGCTGAGCACCACCCTGATCCTGCCGGGCGAGACGCAGCCGTTGACCGACCCGGACGACATCGAGCATCGACTCGCCAGGCAGATCGACCTGATGATCGACGGCGAGCCTGGCCGCCACGAGCCGACCACCGTCATCGACATGACCGGCGAGGAGCCGATGGTGGTGCGGGTAGGCCTCGGCCCCATCGAGCGGATGACGGTGGCACGCTGAACGCGGCGGCACGGCGAATCTCAGCCGGCCACCGCGGGCCAGGCCGGGGCGCAGCCTCGCTACAATCGCAGGCTTCGACCTACGCGAGCGCGCCGCCTTGAGCACCTCCAGAGTCCTGACCGGCATCACCACCACCGGCACCCCGCACCTGGGCAACTATGTCGGCGCCATCAGGCCTTCGGTCGCAGCCAGCAACAACGCCGGCGTGCAGAGCTTCTACTTCCTTGCCGACCTGCACGGCCTCATCAAGTGCCCGGAGCCGCAGCGGATCCAGCGCTCGACGCTGGAGATCGCCGCCAGCTGGCTGGCTGCCGGCCTCGACCCGGAGCGGGTGGTCTTCTACCGGCAGTCGGACATCGTCGAGATCCCGGAACTCACCTGGCTGCTGACCTGCGTAACCGGCAAGGGCATGCTCAACCGCGCACACGCCTACAAGGCGGCCGTGGACCGCAACGGGCAGACCGGCCTCGATCCGGATGCGGACGTCACCGCCGGGCTGTTCATGTATCCGGTGCTGATGGCCGCCGACATCCTGATCTTCAATGCGCACAAGGTGCCGGTCGGGCGCGACCAGGTCCAGCACCTGGAGATGACGCGGGATATCGCACTGCGCTTCAATCATTTGTACGGCGATCATTTCGTGCTGCCGGAGGCGGTGATCGACGATGACGTCGCCACGCTGCCGGGGCTGGACGGCCGCAAGATGAGCAAGAGCTACGACAACACGATCGCGCTCTTCGGCTCGCGCGCGCAACTGCAGAAGGAAATCGCCGCGATCGTGACCGATTCGCGCTCGCCGGGCGAGCCGAAGGCGACTGAAGGCTCGGCGGTGTTCCAGATCTATCAGGCGTTCGCTGCACCGGCGGAAACCGGCGAGTTTCGCCAAGCCTTCGCCGAGGGAATCGGCTGGGGCGCGGCGAAGGAACGGCTGTTCGAACGGCTCGACCAGGAACTGGCGCCGATGCGGGCACGGTACGAGGCGCTGCTGGCGGATCCGGCACGCATCGAGGCCGCCCTGCTGGCCGGTGCACGCAAGGCACGGAATATTGCGGAGCCGCTGATGGTGCGCTTGCGCGAAGCGGTGGGGCTGCGCAGGCTGGCGGATGCGAAAGGCCGCGCCAGCGGCACCTGGTCGGCAGCAGCCACGGGATCGGTTGCCGGCGGGGGGGCGGCGAAGGCAGCAATGCCCCTCTTCAAGCAGTACCGCGAGCGCGACGGCAGGTTCTACTTCAAGCTGGTCGGACCCCAGGGGCGCACGCTCTTGCAGAGCCGTGGCTTCGAGTCGCCCAATGAAGCGGCGCAGGTCATTGCCTCCTTGCAGGCGCGGGGCGCGGCCGCGCTGGCCGCGCAGCAGGCGAGCCTGCAGGATCTGCCGGAGGTGAATGATGCGGAGCTGGCGCGCCTGCTCGACCGGTTGCGTGATACCGACGATACCGGCGATGCCGCCTGACGCGGCTGCGGCGGGTCAGGCGTCCTGTGCCGCCGCGGGTGCATCGGCTGGCGGTCGTGCGTCGCGGATCTGATGCATCTGCCGAAGCTTCGGCACCGTCTGCAGGAAATCCTTGAGCTGGGCCAGGGGCAGCGGCTCGCAGATGAACGAGCCCTGAATGTGGTCGCAGTCGAACGAGCGCAGCGCACGCATTTCGGCGCCGGTTTCGACGCCTTCGGCCACCACCTGCAATCCCAGCTTGCCCGCCAGCGTCATGATCGCCTGCACGATGGCGGCGTTGCCCCGGTCGGCCTGCAGGTCGCGCACGAACGTGTGGTCGATCTTCAGACCAGCCACCGGCAGGTTGCGGAGGTAGGAGAGCGACGCGTAGCCGGTGCCGAAGTTGTCGATGATCACCTGGATTCCCAGGCGTCTGAGATCGCCCAGCAGGGCCACCGTCTTGTTCGAGTTGTCGATGAGCGCGTTCTCGGTGAGCTCCAGCCGCAGTAGCCGCGGCGGGAAGTTGCGCTCCGCGAGCAGGCTGTGCAACTGCGCGAGGAAACCGTCCTCGCCGAGCTGCCGTGGCGACACGTTGACCGAGACCGACATCTCGTCCTTCTCGTCGATGCCGAGCTCGATGCGGTCGTCGAGTGCGCGGCGGATGGCCCACAGGCCGACCTCGCGCATCAGGTTGTTCTGCTCCGCCGTCGGCAGGAACGACTCCGGGAGCAGCAGTCCGCGGTTCGGATGGCGCCAGCGCATCAGCCCTTCCATGCCGACGATGCGCTTGTCCGAGACTGCAAGCACCGGCTGGTAGTACAGGTCGACCTCGCCGCGCTGCAGGGCCAGCGGCAGTTCGCTTGCCAGCTGCAGCTGGTCGCCCCGGTCGTCCGCCAGTTCGCGAGCGAAGAAGCGCACGTCGTTGCGGCCTTCGGACTTGACCTGGTACATGGCGCTGTCGGCACACCTGATCAGCAAGGTGGCATCGGTGCCGTTCTCCGGCGACAGGGCGACTCCGATGCTTGCGGAGAGGAAGTGGGCGCGGTTCTGCAGGATGAAGGGCCGCTCGATCGCGGCCAGCACCTTGCGCGCCACCGCCTCGACCCGGTCTTTGTTGTCCTCGTGATCCAGCAGCAGGATGAACTCGTCGCCGCCGATGCGGCCGGCAACGTCCTTCGGGCCGATCGATTCCCGGAAGCGGCGGGCAACTTCGATCAGGACCTGGTCGCCTACCTGATGACCGAGCGTATCGTTGATGACCTTGTAGCGATCCAGGTCGACGTAGAGCACGCTAGCAGGCTCCTTCGCCGAAAGCCGCTGCTGCAGCTGCTCGGTCAGGTACACGCGGTTGGGCAGTCCGGTCAGCGCGTCGTGCAGCGACGCGTGGACCAGCCGCTTCTCGGCTGCTTTGCGCTGCAG
>JACCRJ010000501.1 GCA_013813615.1 Lautropia sp.
GTATAATCGGTCATCACCCTCGAAATTGGTTCAAACACCCGATATGACAGCCATCTTTTTTGACCACAAGGTCGATGACGACACCAGGCGCAGCCGCCTCTTTGGCGGCGACATCTTCGTGTATTCCGCAAACGAGCACTCGCTGGCCCTGATTGGCCTGGCCCGCAAACTGATCGCGGAGGCGTTTCCGGGCATTGATCCCCGCACTGCCCAACACTGCTATGACGTGAAGCACTTCGCCGGCATTCTAGGCAAGTTGAAGCCGGCCTTCATCCATCATCCGGACTGCAAGGTCATCCTCCCCCGGATGCTGGAGGCGATCGGTTGTGATCCCGACATGACGCACTTCGACGTGCCGCGGATGCGCACGTCGACCAGTAACAACTACCTGACCACCGGCATCGCCTATGCATTTCACCCGCATCGGGACACCTGGTACTCGGCGCCGATGTGCCAGATCAACTGGTGGCTGCCGATCTTCGACTTCGTAGCGGACAGCGCGATGGCATTCCATCCGAACTACTTCAGCCGAGGGGTGCTGAACGATTCGGACACTTACAATTACCAGGAGTGGAACGCCAAGATGCGCTTCAATGCGGCGGAGTTCGTCGGCGAGGACCCACGGCCGCAGCCGCACGCGCAGGAGCAGCTGCTGCTGGAGCCGAAGACGGTGGTGGTGACGCCCCCGGGTGGCATGATGCTGTTCTCCGCCGCCCAGATGCACTCGTCCATCCCTAACCAGACCGGCCAGACACGGTTCTCGATCGACTTCCGGTGCGTCCATCTGGGCGACCTGAGGGAGCGCCGCGGTGCCCGCAATCTCGACTCCAGGTGCACTGGATCGGCGATCAACGACTACCTCCAGGCGAGCAGCCTGAAGCATGTTCCGCAGGAGGTGCAGGACATCTACCTGCCGGGGCATCCTCAGCGACTCGAGGCAGTCGCCTGACGAAGCCGCGTTGAAAGCAGAAGGGCCGCATGTCGAAGGCATGCGGCCCTTGTTCTTTTCTCGTCCGCGCACTTCCCTCGAGCGGAAGCGCGGGACCGGTGAATGCCGGCAGCCGCTCAGTTGTAGCGCCGGTAAACCGGCTTGGTCGGCGCGCCGATCAGCAGGCCGTCGGTGCTGCGAGCGTCAATGGCCTTCGCATAGACCCGGGCCGCCCGGGCGATCGCCTCGACGGTATTGTCGATGTCGCTGTTGTCGTGGGAGTAGCTCACGATGAAGCTCGGCGCCAGGACGCCCCAGCGGATCAGTTCCTGCAGGAACAGCGTGCGAAACGCCTGCGACGGATTGTCGTCATGGTCGCGCGTGCCGAAAAGCAGATTGCAGGGCCGCCCGACAATGGTGATGTGATTCTCCATGCCTGCGTCGGAAACTGCCTGCTTGAACCCTTCGCGCAAGCGCTCGCCTACCCGATACAGATGCTCGATCACCGGTTCGTCGCGATAGATCCGCATCGTCTCGATCGCCGCGGCCAGCGCCGGATACTCGGCGCCATGGGTGGTTGAGAGCAGGAACACCCGCTCCTTCTCGTGCTGCAGGCCGCCGAGTTCCATGATTTCGCGCCGCCCGGTGAGGGCCGACAGCGAGAAGCCGTTGGCCATCGCCTTGCCAAAGCAGGAGAGGTCGGGGGTGATGCCGTAGACCGATTGCGCACCGCCGCGGTGAAATCGAAAGCCGCTGATCGTCTCGTCGAGCATGAACACGGCGCCGTGGCGGTGAGCGGTCTCCCGAGCCTTGTGGAGAAAACCGTCCTGGGGTTCCGTCACCCGGGCCGGCTCCATCAGCACCATCGCGATCTGCCCTGGGTACTGCTCGAAAAGCCGCTCCAGGCTGCCGATGTCGTTGTAGGAGAAGGTGATCGTCATCGACTTGCTCACGGGCGGAATCCCGCCGTCCATCGGCGTCTGCCCGATGAACCAGTCGTTGTAGGAAAAGAAGGGGCTTTCGCCGCAGATCGCAACCAGCGTCCTGCCGGTATAGGCTCGCGCCAACTTCAGACCGGCAGTCAGGACGGCGGAGCCATCCTTCGCGAACTTGACCATTTCCGCGCCTGGCACCAGCGACTGCAGCATCTGGGCGCATTCCAGTTCAAGAAGCGCCGGCCGATTGAAGTTGTTGCCTAGCAGCATCTGGCGATAAGCCGCCTCCACCACCGGGGCGTAGGCATGTCCCAGGGTAACCGCCCGCAGGCCCATGCCGTACTCGATGAACTCGTTGCCGTCGATGTCCCAGACGTGGCAACCCTTGCCTCGGGCGATGAAGCCCGGCGACCGCTCGGGGAACTGGTCGTCCCCCTTGGCGTAGGTGTGCGTTCCCCCCGGAATCACGCGATGCACCTTCGACCGCACGGCTGCGGAGTTCTCGAAATTGATGCGTTCTACCAGGGCTCGGACAGTTCGGGAGTCGATCGTACTTTCCATGATGAGAGCATATCCTAATTTTTGTTACTTCTTCTTGCACATAATCACAAATCCAAGCACCTATCCTACTGTGGCGGTTACCAGTTCGGCCTGCGAGAGTGCGTTCGACGCACTTGAAATAAGGTCGAAGGAAAGCCCCGATTCCTGCGCGATATCGAGCAGCGTGTGCTGGCCATCCGACTTGTTCAGCACCCACAACATGGCCAGCTGCAGCTTCTGGCTCTCGTTGTGCCCGCCGACCAGCGAATAGAGCCCGCGGCGCCCCAGCTGCGGCTCGCACTTCGGGTTCAGGTTGCGCAGCCGAAGGTCGCGCTCGACGATGCTGAAAGCCTGCAGCACCAGGTCGAGCGATTGCTCCAGGCACTCCGGCCGGACCAGCTCGAGGTTGTCCGCCGACGTATGGTACTGCGGGTAGCTGCCGTAGGTTGAGCGGGAGAAGCAGCCAACCGGCAGGTCGAAGCCTGGCGAGCAGTACTGCCGCTCGTCGTAGCCGTAGGGAATGAACGGATTGATGTTGTGCTGCAGGCCGCTTTCCTTCAGCACATGGGACATGATGTCGTCGATCTCGGCGTTGCCCCGGCGGCTGCGCTTGTAGTTGTACGCGCCGGGATCGCCCACCCCCGACAGCACCAGCCCGTGCCGGATCCGCGCCGTCATCGCTTCGCGCTGCGCAAGCCACGTGATCACGCCAATGGTGGACGGGGCGAACACGAACCGGTAGGTGAAGCGGCGATCGACCGCGGCCAGCGCCTTTGCCAGGAATGTGGCCACCGCGATGCCGGAGAGATTGTCGTTGGCCAGCGAGGGATGACAGACGTGTGCGGAGATCAGGACTTCCTCGCTGCTGCGGCCTGGCAGCACGCATTCGCCGAAAGTGAGCGAGCCGGGAGCCAGCGTGGTGTCGACACAGACCTCGTACTCGCCCTCCCGCAGCGACTGCAACTGGTTGTGCGACAGGCAGAAGCCCCAGTCCTCCTTGAAGTACTGGGTGCGATAGGGAATCCACCCGGGCCGATCCGGCAGCGAGAACAGGCGCTTGCGCAGTTCCGACAGTGGCAGCCGGCCCTTGAACGGCGCGCTGTAATTGACCAGGTGCAGGGTATGCCGCGCGACGTCGACGATCCGGTCGCCGGCCGGATCCTTGATCCAGGCTTCGCGCACCGTCCACTCGGGCGGCACGGTCCAGTCGAATACCGCTGTGCCCGACGGCACCTCGGTCATCGTCAGCGGGATGTGCCGGCCGATGCCGGCCAGGGTGTCGCGCACCCCCTTGCCGGTGATGCTTCTCAACAGCGGGAACAGCTCGGTGCAGAGGGCGTGCATGGCGGCACCGGTGCCACGGCCGGCTTCGGGCAGGGAGGCAGCGTCGCGCGCTTGAGCGGCGTCGGAAGACTTTTCCATACCCGGATCAGTCGTGAATCCTGACTTCGGGGATCAGCACCACGAACTTGCCCCCCCATTCCCGGATGTGGGCCATCTGGCGCATGACCTCGTCCTTCAGGTTCCAGGCCAGTATCACCAGGTAGTCGGGGCGTGTCTCGGGAATCCGCTCAGGGCCGTAGATCGGAATCTGGGTGCCCGGCAGGAAGTGGTTCTGCTTGTGCGGGTTGCGGTCGACGGTGTACTGGATGTAGTCCGAGCGAACGCCCGAGTAGTTGAGCAGGGTCGCGGCCTTGGCCGGCGCGCCGTAGGCGGCGATCGTCTTGCCTTCTTCCGCAGCCCGCAGCACGAAGCGCCACAGGCTGCGCTTGGTGGCGCGGATCCGCTCCTCCATCTCCAGGTAGGGAGCCAGCGTATCGAGGCCCGCCTTGCGTTCGCGGGCAACCATCGCCTCGACCCGGCCGTCCACCTTGTGGACACCGCTGCCCTGCGGCTGGCAGTAGACCCGCAACGAGCCGCCGTGGTTCGGAATCTCCTCCACATCGAAAACCTGCAGCCCGTGATGGGCAAGGATCTTCGTGAAGGTCATCAGCGAGTGATAGCAGAAGTGCTCGTGATAGATGTTGTCGAACTGGTTCAGCGTCAGCAGGTTCAGCACATGGTGGAACTCGAAGGTCGCGACGCCGGTCGGCTTCAGAAGCTCGCTGAAGCCGGCGACGAAGTCGTTCAGGTCCGGCACGTGCGCGACCACGTTGTTCGCCGCCATCAGGTCAGCGGCGTGGCCCTTGGCCTTCAACTCCCGGGCAGTCTTGCGGCCGAAGAAGAGCACCTCCATCGGGATGCCCAGCTTTCGGCCTTCCGCCGCCACGTTGGCGGCCGGCTCGACCCCCAGCACCGGTACGCCCTTGGGCAGGAACCAGCGCAGCAGGTAGCCGTCGTTGGCTGCGATTTCGACCACCTTGCTCCGAGGACTCAGCTTGAAGCGCTCGGTCATGTCATCCGCATACTTGCGGCCGTGGTCAAGCATCGCCTGCACATACGAGGAGAAGTAGGAGTACTCGGTGAAGATCGCCTCGCCGCTCTGGAACTCCTCCAACTGGACCAGGAAGCAGTTGCCGCAGACGTAGGCGTGCAAGGGGAAGAACGGCTCCATGCAGTTGAGCTCTTCCGGCTTGCGGATCGCGTTCGCCATGGGCGACATGCCGAGGTTGGCGACCGTATGCTTCAACTGGGTCCCGCAAAACCGGCACCTGGCGTGAGTGGCTGCAGCGGCGCCCAGGTCGCCCGCGGCGGGGGGGGTTGCATTGCTTACGGCGGTGTCGCTTGGCATGGCGGCTCGATAGTCAGTTTCGGTAGTCCGGCCGGCGGACCGCGGCGAGTCAAACCCGCGGGAGGACCGGGTTCCCGTCGGGTTTCTAGAAGATGCTTTCACGGATGAAGATCAGGTCGTCCTGCTTGACCGGATCGTCCAGCTTCGGCTCGAGCACCTGGATGTTGCGCTCGCCGATGCGACGGTGCAGGCGCACGCCGCGGTCGGTGCCACGCAAGGTGAGTCCGCCGCCCTTGGCGATCGCCTGGGCGACCGTCATGCCACGATCCAGCGCATACTGGCCGGGTCGCTGAACTTGCCCGTACACGAAGTAATTCGGCGCGCGGTTCACGTAAAGCGTATCGCCGGCCTGCAGCACCACGTCCTTGCTGAGGTCGCCCGAGGTGAACATGTCGACCAGGTCGATCTCCAGCCGCTGCGGGCGGCCGCTTCGCGTGGTCATCAGGATGACCGAGTCGGCGCCGGTCGGTGCGACGCCCCCGGCGACGGACAGAATCTCGGACAGCCGCATGCCGGTGGTTTCCAGCGGGTAGCGGCCGGGACGCGCGACGTTGCCCAGGACCGACACCTGCTGGCTGCGGAACTGCAGCACGTTCAGCGTCACCTGCGGGTTCTGCAGGAACTTGCCTTCCTTCAGGCGGTTCGAGATCAGCGTTTCGGCCTGCTGCGGCGAGAGGCCGGCAAGCTTGACGACCCCCAGCAGCGGATAGGAGATGACGCCGCTCTCGGAAATCCGCGCTTCGACCGTCAGGTCGGCTGACTGGAATACCTGGATCCGCAGGACGTCCCCCGGTCCGAGCGTGTAGTCGTTGCGGTTGACTGACGCCTGCGGAGTCTGTGGTGTCTGCGCAGACGCCGGCAGCGCCGTCAGCGACAGGGTGAACAGGGCGAGCAGCGCTACCCAGAATCTCGTCGTACGGGTGAGAAGCATCAGTACAGTCCTTTGCGAGTATTGCGGGTGCAAGTGTGCGGCAAGGGCGAGCACGGCCGCGAGTTTCATTGCAACGGTCGACGCATGGGCGGCGATGACCGGGTCATAAGAATCTTAACGTTCACGCGGAGGGGACCGCGTGAACGATGTCGCAATCGCGCCGATCAGAAACGCGCCTGGATGCCGACCCCGATGATGTTGGCATCGTAATCGAGCGCCGCTATGTTGGATTGACGCCGTTCGCGGCGCAGGTCCAGGATCGCGTTCAGGTTGCGGCGGATCTCGTAGTCCACGCTCATGCCGAAGAGATGGAAGGTGTCCTCCCGTTCCGAGGACCCGCCCTCCCCCTTGTAGTTCCGATCGATGTACTGGTAGAACGGCAGCAGCCTGATCTTGCCGGTGGCCTGGATGGTAGGCCGCACCGCGAACGTCCGCGTGTCGGCGTAGGTAGACGTGATGGCGGAATCGTCCGGTTCGATGTCTCTCGCGACCTGGACCAGCATCCTGATCGCGCCGCTCTGCGCCCACGCGACGTCGAAGCCGGTGGTGATGCCGCTGAAATCCCGTGAGCTGTCGACATCATAGCTGCGCTGGGTGAAGCCGATCCGCCCGGCAATCCGGCTGTCCTCGGAGGGTCGATAGGTTACCCGGGCCAGCAGCGCGTCCTGCTTGAAGTCGCTGCTGCGCGGACCGGTCAGCAAGGGCAGGCCGTCCGGGCCGTTGACCTGCAGGAACTTGTAGTCGCCATCGGTACGGCGGTAGACGAAGTCGATCTCGGTCCCGGTGCCTGGCGCCCAGCGCGCGCCGGCTTCCAGGCTGTTGTAGTCGGCGTCCGAATCGTTGTAGATCGACGCGGTATTGCGCAGCCGGAGCGTGTCCCAGCCCGCGATCGCCGACCAGCTCGGCGTAAAGCGGATGCCGCCGTTCAGGTAGACCGTCTGGCGCTCCACCTCGTTGCGGTCGACGTTCGGTTGCAGCAGGGTCCGGTCCTGCACGGTAGGTTGGAACTTCGAAACCCGCCCGCCGACCCGGCCGAAGAAGGGCCGGCCGATCACCCAGTCGTAGTTCAGCCCGGCGTTGTAGCCGAGGTTGTCGTAATCGCTGTATTCGTTGTATTTGAACCCTTCGACCTCCGCGTTCATCTGGAGCCGCTGCCTGCTTATCAGCCGGTCGAAGCTGATTCCCAGGCTGCCGCGTACAAAGGTATCGGCCCGGCCGTCGCCGCCGTATCGCGTCGTGTCCGTCCCTTCGCTCACTTTGAGGATGTTGCTGTCACGGGTCACGCCGACGCCTGCCGTCAAGTTGATGACGTCGGCCTCCGGGGTCGGGTCCTCGAAAGAGGCCGGGGGAAGCGTCGTCTGGGCCAGCGCCGAGGTCGACAAGGCGCAGAGGATTCCTGCGCTGCCCAGCACGATCGGGAAGCGGGACAGGTAGTTACCACGGCTGAACATTCGATTGATTTCTTTCATGAGAATCCTGTCGTTAAAATCCCGAAGTGAGGAAAAGTGCCCCTGAGTCATGGGGCTTTGGGCGACACTCGCCGGTGTCAGGCGGGTGTTTTGCAACCCGCTTCCGCCTGCAAGTTCTTGGTGTCGCAGCGGCGTCCCCGGCAGTTGCTCTCCAGTAGCCACACTAAGTTAGCAGCTTTTCAATTGCACAACTACTAAGTCGACGCGTCGATGCGCGGAACGAACAGCCCCTCCTTGGCTTCCTCGATAGTCCCGATCCGTACCGGCAGCCGCAGCGTATTCACGCTCGTCAAGTCGATCGTGGATCCGGCCATCGCCGTCCTCTGCCTGCTGGGCGCCACGGCGCTCGCCGGACAACCGCTTCGAGCCCAGGAGATGGTGCTCGCCGTCCTGGTCTTCTCGCTGACGTACCCAGGCAGCGTGCCGTTCCGCATGTACCAGCCCGGCTTCATCCGCCAGTTGCTCGGCAGCTGGGGCCTGGTCATGGGCCTGCTGCTGCTGTTCGGCCTGATGATCGATTCGCTGCGCCAGTTCGACCAGAACGTCCTGGCCGCATGGACCATCGCCACCCCGCTGCTTCAGGCCGCGGTGCACTGGGTCTCGCCTCTGATGCTGCGCAAGCTGGTGGCGCTACGGCCGGAGCAGACGGCCATCGTGGTCGCGGCCAACAGCCTCGGCCGCGCCCTCGCCCGCTCCATCCAGGAGGATCCGCTGTCGCAGACCCGGATCATGGCCTTCTTCGACGACCGGACCCCTGACCGGCTGGGAGAAATCCTGGAAGCGCCGGTGGCCGGCGGCTTCGGTGGCGTCGCCCAATTCGTTCGCGCCAACCGCGTCGACCAGATCTTCATCGCCCTGCCGATGGCGTCCCAGCCACGGATCCTGCGCCTGCTGGAAGAGCTTCGCGACACCACTGCTTCGATCTATTTCGTGCCGGACATCTTCATGTTCGATCTGATCCAGGCGCGGGTGGACTCGGTCGGCGGCCTGCCGGTGGTGGCGGTCTGCGAATCGCCTTTCTACGGCACCACCGGGGTGCTGAAGCGGCTGTCGGATCTGATCATCGCTGCGGTGGCGGTGGTGTTCACCGCGCCGATCATGGTCGTCATCGCGCTGGCGATCCGCGTCACGTCCAGGGGGCCCATCCTCTTCAAGCAGCGGCGCTACGGCCTGGACGGCTCGGAAATCAACGTGTACAAGTTCCGCACGATGCGGGTCCAGGAGAACGGCAGCGTCGTGCGCCAGGCCACCCGGCACGACGAACGCATCACGCCGATCGGCAAGATCCTGCGCCGCACGTCGCTGGACGAACTGCCTCAGTTCTTCAATGTGCTGCAGGGCCGCATGAGCGTGGTCGGTCCGCGGCCGCATGCGGTCGCGCACAATGAGATGTACCGCAAGATGATCAAGGGCTACATGATCCGTCACAAGGTCAAGCCCGGCATCACCGGACTTGCCCAGGTCAACGGGGCTCGCGGGGAAACCGATACCATCGAGAAGATGGAGAAGCGGATCCGCTACGACCTGGAGTACCTGCGCCACTGGTCGCTGCGTCTGGACCTGAAGATCATCGTCAAGACGGTGCTGGTGGCGTTCCGGGATCCCAACGCGTACTGAAGCGTTCTGGCAGCAGGGGCCGTGCGTCAGCGCCCTCCAGGATCATCGTCGGGCCCACAAATTGCGAGTCCGACCC
>JACCRJ010000519.1 GCA_013813615.1 Lautropia sp.
GTGATGGTGCTGTGGCCGTTGGCGACCCCGATCATCGGCTTCGCGAAGTCCGACTTCTCGTACCCCATCGCGTAGTACATCGAACGGTTGGGGGCGCGTGAGGTTCCTTCGGTGATGTTCTTGCTGCGTCGGTTTATGCTCATGATGAATTCCGGGTTCGCGGGCGGATTGCTCAGGTTGGTAATATACCGTCCTCATTGCCGTCTCACAGGCTGGCCGGGGCGCCGTCCCGTCGCGTCGGAGCTCCTCAGAATGCTGATCCATCCCAACTTCGACCCGATCGCGCTGCAGATCGGCCCGCTCGCGGTCCGCTGGTATGGAATCATGTACCTGATCGCGTTCGGCGCCTTCTACCTGCTGGGCCGGCACCGGCTGAACCACGCCCCGGCGGGCAGCCCGATTGCCGTGCTCAAGCCCAAGGACCTCGAGGATGTGCTGTTCTACGGCGTACTCGGCGTCGTTGCCGGCGGACGCCTCGGCTACGTGCTGTTCTACAAGCCTGCCTACTACCTCCAGCATCCGCTGGAATCGCTTGCCATCTGGCAGGGCGGCATGTCCTTCCACGGCGGGCTCATCGGCGTTCTCATCGCATGCGCCGTCTTCGCGCATCGTCGAGGCATGCGCTTCCTGGACCTGATGGACTTCATCGCGCCGCTGGTGCCCGCCGGACTGGCAGCCGGCCGGCTCGGCAACTTCATCAACGGCGAGCTCTGGGGCCGGGTTTCCGATGTCCCCTGGGCGATGGTGTTCCCGCAGTCGGGAAGCAGCGAACCAAGGCACCCGTCCCAGGTCTACCAGTTCCTGGGCGAGGGGCTGCTGCTGTTCGCCGTGATCTGGTGGTTCTCATCGAGGCCTCGGCCGACCGGTGTCGTCTCCGGTGCGTTCCTCATCGGCTACGGCGTGCTGCGGTTCCTGGCGGAGTTCGCGCGCGAACCGGATGAGTTCCTGGGGCTGGTGCTCGGGCCTTTCACCATGGGGCAACTGCTCTGCGTGCCGATGGTGGCAGCCGGCATCTGGCTGGTGTCAGCCGGGCGCCGGTACGGTGTGGGCGCGGCGCAGCCGCGGGTGCGGTGACAGCCCGCGCGCCGGGCTTCAGGCCTTTGCCGTCTTGATCCTCTTCATCCTGCCCAGCAGGAGCTTCCAGTGCGGCGGCTCGACCGGCGTGATCGACAGCCGGTTGCCGCGCTTCAGCACCCGCATCTCCTGCAGCTCCGGAGTCTCCCGCATCTGCGCCAGGGTGAAGACTTCCACCTTGTAACGAGCGCGGACGTCCACCAGGTACCAGCGCGGCTTCTCCGGCCGCGACGCGGCATCATAGTAGGGCGAGGACGGATCGAACTGGGTGGAATCGGGATAGCTGGCGGAGGCGACCTCCGCAACCCCGGCAATGCCGGGAACGGCGCAACTGGAGTGGTAGAACAACACGCCGTCGCCGATCTTCATCTGGTCGCGCATGAAGTTGCGCGCCTGGAAGTTGCGGACCCCGACCCAAGGGACGGTGGCGTGCGGGGCGGCCACCGCATCGTCGATGGAGCACTCGGCTGGTTCCGACTTCATCAACCAGAAGGGCATCAGCAAGTACTCATCAGAAAAAGTACCCCGCCTGTGCCGGTCGGCCGGCATCCTGAACCGACGAGTTCAGGGCGGCATAGGGAGCTGACACATCAGGTTCGTCCCTAAGGACAATCACAACAGTGCCAAGCCTTTTTTCCCTACACCTAATGCATCGCATTGGTTCAAGGAATGTATGGCCGTAGCGAACACCGCAGGGTGAAGACAGTATACGCCGGACGCGACCCGCCGGGTCGTTTTGCACCTAAGGCGACCCGCCGGGTCGGTTACACCCACGGCCACGAGGCTATCGGGCGTGGCAACAGGGGGGCGGGACAACCGGGCGCGCGCTCCCTTGCCCAACCCCGACAGCCTCCTAGAACAGATTTTCCTGGCGGCGGATCTCGGCGTCGAGTTCTTCGCTGAGCTGGTTGATCCTGCCGCTCACCTGGGGCGACAGTTCCTGAGACTTGTGCTGGCCGAGGAACTCGTACGCGAGCTGCAGTGCCGCGTTGACGGCGATGCGATCGAGGCCGGATGCCTTGCCTGCGTCGCGTATTTCGCGCATCTTCGCATCCACCAGGCGCACCGCTTCCATCAGTCGTGGGCGTTCCGCAGGCGGGACCTGCAACTTGAAGACACGCTCCATGATCTTGACTTCGAGCTGATCCAATCTGACTCCTTGGAGACTGCGCAGATGTTGCGTCTTGAACGGCTCCGCCGCGCCGGCGCCGGGGCGGGTGCTTCTAGCCCTCGACTTCCTGGCTGATCGGCAGCCGCGCCAGTGCCGATTCGACGCGGGCCCGCGCTTCCGAAACGCGCTGCTCCAGGTCTGCCCGTGCGGCGACGGCATCGCCGAGGCGTCCTTTGAGGGCCCGGTTCTCGTCCGCCAGGCGGCGGGAAATTTCAACCAGACGCGATACGCGTTCGCCCAGCACCTGGATATCTTTGTCCATGTCGCGGGATGGTAGGGATTGAAGGTTGAAGGGTCAAGCGGCGGGTGGTTGACCGCTTGTCGCCGCTGCCTTGGACGCGAGCGGCCGCCGGTAGAATAGAGTCTTGATAATGAACCCGAACCCTCATTGTTGCCCGGCCACCGGCGCTTGCCGCGCAACCGGTATGCGCGCGCTTCGTGCGCTGATGCTGACCGGCCTCTTCGCCTTGCTGCCGGCGCTCGGCGCAGCGCAGTTGCTGCCGCCACCGGCTGCGAGCAGAGCGGATGTGAGCACACCGGCGAGCCTGCCCGGGAAGCCTGCGGCGAAGGCCGGGGCGCAGCGTGTCGGGACCGTGGAGGTGGAGCTGGTTGCGGACGTGGCCCGTGCGGCGCCGGGAGAGCCGTTCCGGCTGGCCCTGCGCCTCGAACACGATCCGCACTGGCACACCTACTGGCGCAACCCCGGCGACTCCGGCCTGCCGACCCGATTCGATCCTGCCGGTCCGGCCGGCGCCTCCTATGGCGAGATCGTGTGGCCCGCGCCCCGGCGCCTGGCGATCGGCCCCCTTGCCAACTACGGCTACGAAGGTGAAGTGCTGTTGGCGCGGCAGGTCAGCCTGGCGGGCGATGCGTCCGCTGCCCGCTTCGAAGTGCATGCGCAGTGGCTGGTCTGCAAGGACGTATGTATTCCGGGCGAAGCCAGGCTGGCGCTGGACCTTCCGGTCGGCCGGTCGGTAGAGCCTGCGGGCACGGCCCTGTTGAAGAAATTCGACGAAAGCGTCCGCCGGGCGCCGGACACCCGGATGAGGCTCGAGGCGGGATGGTGGCAGCAGGGCGAGCGCGCCTTCCTGGTGATGCCGGCCGGCACCCACGCAGGCCGCGCCGAATTCTTTCCCTATTTCGAGGGCCGCATCCGGCCCGCGGCGCCGCAGTTGCTGGTGGAGTCGAGTGTCGCGGGTTCGGCCGGCAGGCCGACGGGCAGCGCCGGCACGAGCGGCACCGCAGCGGCCCCCTTGGAGGTGCTGGCCCTGAAGCTGGAAACCATGCCGGCTGCGGCACCACAGGTCAGTGCGCAGGAAGCCGGGGCACCGCGGCAGGACCCGGGCGGACTGCCGCAGCCGCCCGCCGGACTCCTGCTGCTGGACGGCAGGCCGGTGGAGGTCGGTCTGCGCCTGATGTCGGAAGAGCCGGCGCCCGGCCGGCTCCTGTCGACGGCGGAAGTGGTCCCGGCTGCACCGCCGGCACCCGGCGGGCTGCTCAAGCGGCTTCGCGCCAGCACCTCGGCGTTTTCGAACCCATCGGGAACGTCCCCATCTTCCGCCGCCTCTGTCGCGCGCGCCTTCCCGTCTTCCGCACTGAGCGGCGCGTCGTCGACACTGCCGCTCGCCCTCGTCGCCGCATTACTGGGTGGACTGATCCTCAACCTGCTGCCCTGCGTGTTTCCGGTCATCGGCCTGAAGGTGCTCTCGTTTTCGCAGGCAGCAGCAGGCGAGGCGGGGCTCGCGCGGCGACACGCGCTGAGCTTCGGCGCCGGCGTGGTGCTGTCCTTCGTCGCGCTGGGTGCGGTCCTGCTCGGCCTGCGGTCGGCAGGCGAGGCGGCAGGCTGGGGATTCCAGATGCAGTCGCCCCTGTTCGTCGGCGCGATGGCCTTGTTGTTCGTGCTGATCGGCTTGAATCTGTTCGGGGTGTTCGAAACCGGCCTTTCGTTGACCCGGCTCACGCTGCCGGGGCGCGGCCTGCAGACCGACCGCATGACCGCTGCCGGTGCGGCTGCCGCTCCAGGGCTGGGCAACAGTTTCGGTACTGGCGTGATCGCCGTGCTCGTCGCGACACCCTGCACGGCGCCTTTCATGGGCAGTGCCGTCGGCTACACCATCTCGTCGCCGCCGCTGCAGACCCTGGCGGTGTTTGCTGCGCTTGGCTTCGGCATGGCCGCGCCGTACCTGCTGCTCGGTTCCGCGCCCGGGCTGTTGCGATGGCTGCCGAAGCCCGGTCCGTGGCTGCAGGACTTCAAGCAGTTTCTGGCATTTCCGATGCTGGCTACCGCAGCATGGCTGGCGTGGGTGCTCACCTTGCAGGCGGGGGCGGATGGCCTGCTGCGTCTGCTGACGTCGGCGATCCTGGTCGCCTTCGTCGCGTGGCTCTACGGCCGGGCGCAGGCCGCATGGTTCTCCGGCCGTTCGGGTCCCGGATGGCTCGGCCTCGCGGTGGCCGTCCTCGCCGGTTTCGCCACCGTCTGGCAACTTGCACAGATCGGATCATCGACGTCGATGACCGCGCAGCCGGCCAGCGTGACGGCTGCCACCGCCACCGCCGCCGCCACGCAAGGCTCAGCTGGCGGCGAATGGACTGGAGCAACTCGATCAGCCGGAGAAGCCGGAGCGACTGGAGCGACTGGAGCGGCCGGAGCAGCGAGCGAAGCCGATGGCGGTGTCGCGGTAGATTCTTCCGCTTTGTCCGGATGGCAGGCGTGGTCTGCGCAGAAGGTCTCGCAGGCGCTGGCGCAGGGGCGGCCGGTCGTCGTGGAGTTCACTGCAGCCTGGTGCATCAGCTGCCAGGCGACCAAGAAGCTGGTGTTGGATCGACAAGTCGTGCGCGAGGCCTTCGCTGCCGATCGCGTTGCGTTGCTGCGGGCCGACTGGACCAGCCGCGACCCGGTCATCACTGCGGAACTGGCACGCTTTGGTCGCAACGGCGTGCCGCTATACCTGGTGTACCACCCGAAGCAGTCGCTTCCGCTGATGCTGCCTGAACTGCTCACGGTGGACATCCTGCTGGCGGCGCTGGCGGACGGCCGCTGACCCCCCTGGGGCGCGGGCGCTGCGTTTACGGTATCTGCCGGAAGTGTGGCTTCCTGGCGCAAGCCGGTGGCAGGCCTGTTGGATCCACAACGACTGAGCTACCGAAGCGGCGGACTTCGGCGGGCTGCTTGCTATAGTCGGTGGCCTCGCACCAGTGGAGCCCACCCATGCCGGTCATTGCTATCGTCAACCCCAAGGGGGGTGTCGGCAAGAGCACCGTCGCCACCAACCTGGCAGGCTTCTTCGCGGCTTCGCAGCATGCCACCATGCTCGGCGACCTCGACAGCCAGCAGTCTTCGCGCGACTGGCTCGAGCAACGCCCGACGACGGCTGCGCCGATCAGCGCCTGGGAGATGAATGGCGGCACGGCGCGCCCGCCAAAGGGGATAACGCACGTCGTGATCGACACGCCGGCGCAGATGCCCGTCGACCGCCTCACCCATGTCATGCGCGGCGTCGACAAGATGCTGGTGCCGCTGCAGCCGTCGATGTTCGACATCCGCGCCACCGCCGGCTTCCTTCGCGCGATGAGGGCCGCCTTTGGCGATGACCGGCGTTTTGCGCGCAGCGTCGGCATCGTCGGCGTGCGGGTGGATCCCCGCACCCGCTCGGCCGAAGAACTCAGCCGCTTCGTGACGGCGATGGGACTGCCCGTGGTCGGCTACC
Organism: Lautropia sp.; assembly: GCA_013813615.1. Classification (GTDB taxonomy): domain Bacteria; phylum Pseudomonadota; class Gammaproteobacteria; order Burkholderiales; family Burkholderiaceae_E; genus Lautropia. Next base: position 5,953 of record JACCRJ010000519.1, read on the forward strand.
TGCGCGATACCCAGGCCTACGTGCAC
>JACCRJ010000537.1 GCA_013813615.1 Lautropia sp.
TTCCTGATACGCGCGCTGCTCCGGCTCCTGCGATGACCACCCCAGTCTTGCTTCTGCAACTCATCGTGTTCTGGTGACCGTGCGCGGCTGAATTCAGGCACCCGCCGACCCGAATCCTCCCAACCGCCTCGCAAAAGCCCCGTTGACCGCACCCGGTGGAACCCGGCCCGCGAGAATCTCCGCCACCTGACTGACCGTCTCCAGCGCCTGATGCTCGATCGCCGGGGGCGTCAGGCCGCCGATGTGGGGGGTGGCGATGACCCGCGGATGCCGAGCGAGCAGGGGAGAGGGCATCTGGTCCGGTGCGCGGCCGACATCGAGCGCGCAGCCGCCGATCCGGCCGGTATCCAGCGCCTCGAGGAGCGCGCCTTCGTCCACCAGGTTGCCGCGCGAGGCATTGATGAACAAGGCACCGGGTTTCATCGCTGCGAAGGCCGAGGCGTTCATCAGGTTCTCCGTCTCTGCGCTGGCGTGGGCCAGGCAGACGACATGGTCCGCCTCGGCCAGCAGCTCCTGCAGCGGTACCCGCACGACTGCCTGTTCCTCGATCCTGGCGTACGGGTCGGTCACCAGCACCCGCATGCCGAATGCAGCTGCCAGCCCGCTCAGGCAGCGACCGATCCGGCCGTAGCCGATGATGCCGATGGTTGCGCCGCGCAGCTCGCGCCCCATCTGCAGCGGCGGCGCCTCGCCGGCGTGGTAGGCCGCGTTCGCCTGCGAGATGTGCCGGCTGAGGTCGATCATGACGCCGATGATCCACTCCGCGACCGATGCCATGAAGCCCGCGCTCGCCTGTGTCACCAGAATGCCCGCCTGGCTGGCGGCCGCGACCTCGATATTGCGGATGTCGACGGCGCAGCGCGCGAAGGCGACCAGCTTCGGAAGGCTGCGAAAGACCGTGCCCCCGCCCTCGGTCTGCCGGTCGGCGATGATGACGTCGCAGTCCCGGGCTGCGGCGATCAGCGCGGCGGTATCGAGCGGCACGTCGCCGAGGTTGCGGCGTACCGTAGCCACCGCCTCCAGCGCCGCCATGGCGCGGGGCCCGAAGTAGTTGGCAAGCGCGGCAGGCGTGTGGGTGATCAGGACCGTCTTCACGTGATTCCAGGTTTGGGGGATTCCGGGGCGGCGCGCCCCGGGCTGGTCGGGTCGGCCGGCCCCACCGAGGCGCGTTCGACCATTTCCGGCTGGAAGAGGAATTCCCCGGTCGGGATGGCGGGATCGTCAAGCCGGCCTATGACCCGATCGACCATGGTCCGCGCCATCCGGGCGACCGGCAACTGGACCGTGCTCAGCGCCGGCGTCACCAGCGACGACAGGAACAGTCCGTCGATGCCGATCACGGACACGTCGCGCGGCACCTCCAGCCCGGCGTCGCGAAAGCCCGCCATCAGGCCGAAGGCGAGCATGTCGTTCACCGCCACGATACCGGTCGGGCGCTGCGGCATCCGGGCGATGTCGCCGGCAAGCGCGCGGCCGACATCCGCCATCTCGGAGTCGCCGTACTCGGAGAGCGTCCTGCGGTCGACCACCGATGCGCTGGCGCCCAGCCCGGCGTCGTGGGCGGCGGCGAAGAAGCCCCTGATCTTCTCGGAGCGGCTCATGGTCAGACCGGATGCGGTGGCGAAGGCGAGCCGCCGGTGACCACGCCCGATCAGGTGCAGGGTGGCCATGCGCGCGGCCTCGAAATTGTCGACGGAGACATGGTCGATGCCGGAGCTGGCGTCGGGGGTCGCGCGCCGGTCGTAGCTGACCATCACCAGCCCGCGTTCGACGGCAGATTCGAAGTGCTGCTCGTCCACCAGCGACGAGATGACGATGACGCCGCGCACGCCCTGCGCGAGCAGGTCGTCGAAGAAGCCGGTTTCCTTCTCCTTGTTCCGGTAGGTGTTGCCGAGTACCACCCGGTAGCCGTAGCGCTCCTGGGCCGACGTCTCGATCTCGCGGGCGATGAAGCCGTACATCGGGTTGGCGATCGACGGCACCAGCAGGCCCAGCATCGAGGTCTGGCCGGTCTTCAGCTGCCGGGCGGCGCGGTTCGGCGTGAACTCCAGCGCGCGGATCGCCGTCTGCACCCGGGTCAGCGTCTCGTGGCGCATCCGGTCGGCGCGGCCGTTCAGCACGTTGGAGACCGTGCTGATGGAGACGCCGGCATGCCGGGCCACATCCTGGATGGTGCTCACGTTGATCCGCCGCTTCGGCTGTCAGCCGAGGAAGTAGTGCGGTATCCAGGACGCGAGGCCGGGAAAGAAGATCACCAGCAGCAGCACCAGCGTTTCCGCCAGCATGAACCACCAGACGTGGCGGTTGACCTCGGCATACGAAGCGTTGGCGATGCTGGTGGTGACGAACAGCAGCGGCGCAGTCGGCGGCGACACCGCGCCGATCTGGTTGCACATCACCATCACCAGGCCCATCTGGAACGGGTCGATGCCGTATTTCCGGCTGATCTCGATCGCCACCGGCGCGAACACCAGCAGCACCGCCAGCGAGTCGACGAACGTGCCGAGCACGATCATCACCGCCGCGACGATCAGCAGGACGACGGTCGGGCTCTGCGAGAAGCCGGTGACGAAGGTCACCGCCGCCTCGTTGAACTGCAGGTACGCCAGCAGCCAGCCGGAGGCGCCGGCCACCGCGATGACGCCGGACACCATCGTCGTCATCACCGCCGACTCCACCAGGATCCCGGGCAGGTCGCGCAGCCTGATCTTCCGATAGACGAAGAAGCCGACGATGAAGGCGTACAGGCAGGCGACCGCGCCCGCTTCGGTGGCGGTGAAGACCCCGCTCAGGATGCCGCCGACGATGATGACCGGCCCGAGCAGCGCCGGCCAGACCTCGCGGGCGGAGCGCACCAGCGCCCCCCATTCGAAGCGGCCGTGCACGACGCGCAACTCGGGATAGCCCGGCAGGTAGGTATAGATCTTGATGGTGGCCATCAGGAACAGCGCGACCAGAACGCCGGGGATGATGCCGCCGAGGAAGAGCACGCCGATCGATACCTGGGCGATGGCGCCGTAGACCACCATCACCATGCTTGGCGGGATGATCGCGCCGATGGTGCCTGCGGTGGCGATCAGGGCCGCAGCGAAACCGGCCTTGTAGCCCGACTTCTTCATCGTCGGGATGACGATTGCTGAGATCGCCGAGGCGTCGGCGGTGCTGGACCCCGAGATGCCGGCAAAGATCATCGCCGCCACCACCGACGCGTGGGCCAGACCGGCACGCAGATGGCCGACCAGCACACGCGAGAAGTCGACCAGCTGCTGGCTCATGCCGCTGGCCGACATCAGTCCGCCGGCCAGGATGAAGTAGGGCAGCGCGAGCAGCGTGAAGGAATCCAGTTGCGCGAACATCTTCTG
>JACCRJ010000544.1 GCA_013813615.1 Lautropia sp.
GTCCTGCTGCGCGCACCAGGCGTGCGCGCTCGCAACGACCTGGGCCAGTTCCCCGTGGACGGACCAGGAAGCATCGAAGGCTGGCGACTTCGCCGGCACCTTGACGTAGTCGACCAGGCGCGGGACCAGGTCGTCCCGCCATTTGCGGTCCAGGATGCGGGAGACTTCAGACAGATCCATGTTCAGCCACCTCCGTACAGCATTGCGGCAGGCAACGACGCCCCGTTGCCCGACCCCGACCGCCTCCTTGCGGATTATCCGCCAGCCGGCCTTCCTGGAACATCATCCCGCCGGATCCCGTCTACCGGCAGCGCTCACTCGTCGTCGCCGATCACGAGCCGCAGCGCCCCACCGCGCACCTCGACCTGGCGCAGCACGAGCTTGGCAAGCGCCTGCTGCGAGTCGTGTTCGTCCAGCACCCAGAGCGGCGTCTGCCGCAGGTAGTCGACGAGCAACCCCCGCGTCAGCTCGGTCGCCTGCGCCAGATAGGCCGGTGAAAGGTCCGGATAGTCGAGCCGCACGATCTCCGGCGCCTCGACGAAGAACGCACCGCGCGCCGGATCGTAGCGGGGCTTGCCGGCCACCTCCAGGCTGCCGCCGGCGAGCACCTGGGCCCCCATTTCCGGAACGGCGCGGGCTGCCAGGAAGTTCCTGGGATCGCCGTCCTTCAGCCGCACCACCGGATCGCTCAGGGTGATGCAGGCGAGACCGAGCAGGCAGCGCCGCTGCGGAAACCGCACCGCCGCCTGCTCTGTCAGTTGCCGGGCCGTCAGGCTGATGGTGCGGCGCTGGGCAAGCGCGTCCGGGACGGCAGGCACGTACAGCCCGGCCACCGTGAGCAGTGCGACCAGCTGGACAACCCATCGAAGCCACCGGCCCGCCGGTCGAGGGGCCGGTCGGGAACCCCGCCGGGCAACCGGTCGCCCGTGTGACCGGTACAGAGAGTTCGACGTCATGCCGCCAGTATGCCGCAGGCGCCGCGCGGCACGATAATGAGGCGATGCTGCAAGCCCCCGCCTTTCAGAACCGCCGAATCGCGCACGTCGATATGGACGCCTTCTATGCGTCGGTCGAACTGCTGCGCCGCCCGGACCTGAAGGACCGGCCGGTAGCGATCGGCGGGCACGGCAATCCTGACAGCCGCGGCGTCGTCACCACGGCCACCTACGCTGCGCGCAAATACGGCATCCGCTCGGGCATGCCGCTTCGCAAGGCCGCGCAGTTGTGCCGCGACTGCGTGTTCCTGCCGGTCGATTTCGATTCCTACCGGCACTACTCCCGCCGCTTCAAGGCCGCGCTCGCAGCCGTCGAGCCGCACATGGAAGACCGCGGCATCGATGAAGTCTATGTCGACCTGAGCGCCCGCAGCGAGGACAGCGTCAGCCTGGGGATGGCGATGAAGAAGTCGATCTTCGAGGCAACGGCGCTGACCTGCTCCGTCGGGATCGCGCCGAACAAGCTGCTGGCCAAGATTTCGTCGGACCTGGACAAGCCCGACGGGCTGTCGCTGATCACCGCGGACGAGGTGCAATCGCGGATCTGGCCGCTGGCCGCCAGCCGCATCAACGGCATCGGCCCGAAGGCAAGCGAGCGGCTGCAGGGGATCGGCATCGAGACCATCGGGCAACTGGCCGCCGCGTCGCCGTCGCTGCTGCAGAAGCACTTCGGCACGACCTATAGCCGGTGGCTGCTGCTGGTCTCCCACGGCATCGACAACCGGCCGGTGATAACCGAAAGCGAACCGAAATCGCGCAGCCGCGAAACCACCTTCGAGCAGGACCTGCACCCCCGCCACGACCTGGTTGCGATCCGCTCGCTCGTTCGCGAGCTCGCCGCACAGGTGGCAGCCGACCTTGCCCGGGGCGGCTACGGCGCCCGTACCGTCGGCATCAAGATCCGCTATGACGACTTCACCCGCGTCACCCGGGACCTGTCGCTCAGCCGGCCGACCTCGGCCCCGGCGGAGATCCAGCAGGCCGCGCTCTCCTGCCTGGAGCGCCTGGCGATGCGCCGGCGGATCAGGCTGCTCGGTGTCAAGGCCAGCAACCTCGACCGCGCAAGCGAGCTGGCGCCGCAGCTGTTCTAGGAGCCTCCTGGGCGCCTACACCACCCGCATCGACATCCAGCGGCGCGACGACCAGCGCCCAGCCAGCGCCAGGCCCAGGGCAAGGATGTAGATCACCGCCGCCCACCAGCCGCCTGCCGCGCCGAAACCGAAACCGGGAAGCGCCGCGATCGGCCCTTCGCCGGACTCGAATGTGAGGATATGGGTGAGCGGCAGGAACACGGTCCAGCTCAGCAGCAGCAGCATGACGGCAGGAAATCGCGTGTCGCCCGCGCCCCGGAGGCAGAAGCCCGACCCCAACTGCAGGCCGTCGAAGAGTTGATAGCAGGCGGCGATCCACAACAGCGACGCCGCCAGCGAGATTACCGCCGGCGCCTGCGGATCCGTCGGCGAGATGAACAGTGAGCCGAGCCACGGTCCGGCGACGGCGAGCAGGACGCCGACGCCGCCCATGTGGAGGATCGCCATCAGGATGACGCGATTGCCCAGGCGGCGGGCCCACGCAGGGTTGCGGGCACCGATCGACTGGCCGACGAGGGTAGTGCCGGCCATGCCCAGGCCGACCGCCGGCATGTAGGCCAGGGAGGTGAGCATCATGACGATCTGGGTCGCCGCCGCCTCGACCACCCCGAGTCGGGTCATCATCAGCTGGAACACCGCCAGACCGAGGAGGTCGAAGGAGATCATCGCGCCGATCGGCAGGCCGACGGCGAACATCGCCGCGATCTGCCTGGGCCGGGGCCGCCACAGGAGGTGCCCGGCGTACCGGCGCCGGCCGTGACGCGAGCGGGTGAAGACCAGCATCGAGACCAGGACGCCGATCGCCAGCGCGGCATTGGTGGCCCAGGCGGAACCGGCGATCCCGAGGCCGAGCCGGAACATCAGGATCTCGTTGAGCAGCGCGTTCGACGCGGCGACCAGCAGGTTGATCATCACAGCGGTGCGGCCCTGGCCGGTGCCGTAGAAGAAGGACATCGGCGCCCAGAGCAGCAGCGCAAGCACGCCGCCGCCCATCCTGGGCACCCAGTACTGCGCGGCCAGCGCGGCCACCTCGGTCTCCAGGCCAAGCCGGGGCAGGAGCTGCGGACCCGCCCACGCCAGCAGGATGAACACCGGCAGCACCAGCAGAGACGCCCACACCCCGCCCCAGGCGGCCTCGCCTGCGCGGCGATAGCGTCCCGCCCCGTAGGCCTGCGCGGCGAAGGTCTGCACGCCCATGGCGACGCCGCCGAACAAGAGCAGGAATCCGAGCATCAGCCAGTAGATCGC
>JACCRJ010000568.1 GCA_013813615.1 Lautropia sp.
GGATCAGCATGCTCGGCCGCTGTCCCCCGCTCCGCCGGCCCCGGCCGATCGGCAGCAGGGGGAGCCGCGACCAGAATCTGCGCGACGGGGACCGGTTCGCCGTCCAAGCGAAAGACCTCGCAGACAACCGGCGGCGCGTAGTTTGGCTGCTCCGAGCGGTAGACAGCAGGATCGAACTTGACGACGTCGCCGAGCAGTCGGTGGACGTCGCGCTCGATCGCCGCGCCGATGCGCTCGGACTCGGTGCGGGTGCCCCAGGGCGGCCTCTTGGTTGATGTCACGCCATGGCGTCCACCAACCTACGCTCTAAATCGTAGAAGCCGGGCACTCCTCTTGCCGATAAATGTGCAAATTGCACATTTGACTCGACTCCGGAGGTGTATCCATGAAAGCTCTCTATTTGATTCGACGCTGGCGGCCGAACGGCCTTGTCTTCTGGACGGCGCCGTTGCTCGTTTTGTTTGCGACTTCGGCGCAGGCGGCGGTTCTCGTCTCTGAACCCGGTTTCTGGGCAGGCTTGACCGATGGCTTCCTGGCGCTCCTGAAGCTTCTGATCAGCCCCGTTGCATCCGTTGCGATCGTTGATCCCGCTGCCTCGGGCTGGCACTACGACGCGGGCTATTACGTGGGAGTGCTGACCTTTGCAGCAGCGGCGGGTATGGCGGCCTCTGCGCCGGATTCGGAGCAGGCGCAGGTTGTGTAGTGACCGACCTGCTCTCTGGCGGATCGGCGGCTCAGCCGCGCCGCGTCATTCACCACCTCTCTACAGACGCAGGCTGCGTTTGGCCTCAGCTCGCTGCCGCCGCTTCAGCGGGCGCGCGGCAGGTGGTAAGACGCAGTAAGGGTTAATTCACCCGATCGCCGTCTGTGTGTAAAATTTGTTAAGTTGTCCCATGAGGCGCAGGGTCGTCGGAATGGGTTCATGCCGTCGGGGCCCGGGCGCCGGGGTGGAGCGGAACAAAAAATGGAGTCCCCGTGCAGATCCTGATCGTTGACGACGACCCCGGGAGCGCATCGAGCGTAGCTGAACTGGTGCGCCTGCTGGGACACGAGGCCTTCGTCGCCAACAGCGGCGCGCAGGCGCTGGCGATCGCTCAGGCGACCCCGGTGGATGTGGCGCTTCTTGATATCGAGATGCCCGGCATGGACGGGCATGAGGTCGCGCGGCGGCTCGTCCTGCTGCGCCGGCAGGCGGTCTACACGGTGGCCATCACCGGCCGCGGGTCGGAGGCGGATATGCAGCGTTCAGCGACCGCGGGCTTCATCGAGCATGTGGTGAAGCCTTGCACGATGAAGCAGCTGTCGAGCGTGTTGGGGCGGGCGGCAGAGCACCTGCAGCGCAAGCGCCGGCCGCTCGCATCGGCCTGATCACCCGCGGCGGCGCAGGCGCTCGCCGAGCCGGGCGAATTCTTCGTTGAAAAGCATTGCGCCGAGTCCGACGAGGTACATCACCGCGCCAAAAAGGAAAATCGTACTGTCGTTCATTTCGAAGATCCTTGCCGAAGGCGACAGTACTCGATGTCCGTCGCGCTGGCGAATTAGGTGTCCGGGGGATTCACCTGCCGGATATTCTCGCGCCTGTACCGGGCACTGAGGCTGGCAGAGGTCGTAAGGTAGTCCTGCGGCGACTGACGGTTTCTCGCGTGCGTGGTTCGCCACCAGGATCGCCGACCGCTCAAGCAGCCTCCGGAGGAGGGCGGTGATATGCATGCGTGATGTCGGAGCAGCCGTAACAAGGTCCACTGAGCCGGTTGTGCAGGGTCAGTGAGCGTCGCATAATCTGCCTGGCGCTCCCGCCCGGAGCGGCCATCGGGGGAGACCATGACGCTCAAGCTGCTTCGGGATACTATGCGCACCCAACTGGCCGAACAGGGGGCCGCGCCGGAGGTGGCCGAAGGCTACCTCTCCCGCTGGGACGCGGCGCTCGAGTCCGACAGCGGCGCTCCCCTGCCCTGTCCCGGCTGCTACCTCCAAGGCACCGTCTCGCGCCTCAGGCGGATGCCTTCGCCCGCCGGCGTCGGAATGCTCGAGTGCCCGGCTTGCAGCGCGGCGTTCGAATTCCCGGACTTCCAGCCGGCGGCGACCACGCAGGGCATCTGGCCGACGAGACCCTGATCAGCGCCCCACTGCCTCCCTTTGTGTTGCTGTGCCCGCTCGCGGGGTACCGCAATGGATATACCCGAGGACAATCGAAAGGGGCGCGCTCAGGCACTCCCTGGAACGCCCGCGAATGGCATCGCGGGAGCGCGACTTGCTGATTTTTCTTTTGAGAACGGTGCAGAGGGGTAGCCTCAGGAGTCTTCCAGGTAGCGCCGACGGAACAGAAGCTACCCATAAAACGCCGTTCCTTGTCGGAGGAACAATGAACGTGAGTCGGAGACCGCGCCTGAAGGTCCTCGTCGTGGACGACGATCGGGAGGCGGCACAGAGCCTGGC
>JACCRJ010000637.1 GCA_013813615.1 Lautropia sp.
CGATACTGCGCCGATGAACGACCGCGCACTCCTGCTCGAAAGCGACGGCCTGGTCCCGACGCGGCTCGGCGACACCGTGCTGGCGCGGCTCGCGGGAGCCATCGCGGACGGTCGACTGAAGCCGGGCGATCCGATGCCTTCGGAGGCGAGTATCGCGGCCTCGTTCGGCGTCTCCAAGCAGATTGCGCGGGAGGCGATCCGCGAGCTGGCCGCCATGGGTGTCGTCCACGTCCAGCAGGGAAAGACGTCACGGGTCCGGGCTGCCGACGCCGCGCCGCTCGGGCGCTTTTTCCGGCTTGCGGTGGGCGACGGCATCGAAGGCCTCACCCAGGCCCTCGAGCTGCGGCGAATCCTGGAACCCGGCATCGCCGCGCTGGCGGCGGTCCGGCGTTCCGGCGACGACGTCGCAGCGTTGCGGGCGATCCTCCGGCGGATGCAGGAGGCGACCGGTGATCCGGCGCGCTGGATCGAAGCAGACCTCGACTTCCACCGCGCGCTCGCTCGTATCAGCGGCAACCGCCTGATCGAGCTGCAGCTGCAGGCGCTGGAGCCGGTGATCCGCGGCATGATGGAGCGCTTCAACCGGCGCAACCGCCGGTCTGCCGAGGACTGGCACCAGACCTGGCTGCGCCACGACCGCGTGGTGCGGGCCATCGAGAAGGGAACCGCGAAGGGCGGTGCGGGACGTGCCGCGGCCGCGATGGCAGCGCATTTCGAGGATGCCCCGGTGGCGATCAGGCAGGTGACGCAGGCTGACCTGTCGCCGGCGGGATAGCAGACGACCAGACGACAAACCGAGAAGACAGCAAGACGACCAGACGACACGAGGAGACGAGGATGGACAGTAGACGCAGGGCATTGATCGGCGCGACGGTTGCGGCAACCGGGCTGCGGTTCGCGCCGCAGGCATTCGCCCAGGCAGGTGGCGCGCCGCTTCAGGTGTTTGCGCACCGGGTGATGAAGACGGTTTCGGTCGGCGCCGCCGGCGACGCCACGGTGCCGTTCACCCAGGCCACCGGCGCCGGCGTCGAATGGACGACGTTCGATACCGGGCCGTTGCAGGAGCGGCTGTTTCGCGAAGCGTCGCTCGGCGACACCGCCGTCGACGTCGGCTTCATCCTCAACACGCAGGCCGTGCCCCGCGTCGCGAGCCTGTTCGAGCCGCTCGGGCCGTACCAGGCGAAGCAGCCGGTCGAGGCGCTCGACGACATCTTCCCGGGTCTCATCGAGGGCATGACGGTCGGCGGCAACCTGATCGCGATGCCGTTTCGACATGCGTCCTCCGGCTTCCACTACAACGAGGAGATCCTCGCCGAACGCGGGTTCCCGAAGCCGCCGGCGACGATCGAGGAGGTCGCCGAAGTCGCGCGGGCCTGCACGTACCGTCGCGCAGACGGTACGCCCTGCGTCGGCTTGTGCATGCCGGGCGTGACTTACCCCAACGTGATCGACCTGGCGCGCGCCTGGGACGGCGACTTCATCACGCTTGACTACAAGGTCGTGGCGGACCAGCCACCGATGCTGAACGCCATCCGGATGCTGCGCGCGCTGTTCGAGGCCGGCGCTTTCCCGCGAAACTTCGCGACCCTGTCCACGGAGGACGTGAACACCTGGATGCAGACCGGCCGCGCGGCGATGAGCCTGCAGAGCATGGGCCGCAACCGGATCTACAACGACCCGGCCAAGAGCAAGTTCCCGGGGCGGATCCGCACTGTCGCGCTGCCGGCGTCGAAGACGATGGCGGGGAAGTTCACTGTCGCGCCTGCCAAGGTCGAATTCTGGGGCATGGCGATTCCGAAGAACGCGAAGCGCAAGGATCTGTCCTGGGCATTCATCCGCGAGATGGTGTCGAAGCAGGCGACGCTGGTGGCGGCGCTGAACGGCAACGGGCCGGTGCGCAACTCCACCTACGACGACGAGCGGATGCGCAAGCTGGTGTCCTACGCGGAGGAGGAGCGGCGCGTGCTGAAGGTGGCGCGCGTGCCGCTGCCCGCCTTCGACGAGGCGGCCCGTGCAGGAGATGTGTTCAAGGAGGAGGCGGAAGCCGCGGTGCTGGGCATGAAGTCGCCGGACGAGGCGATGAAGTCGGTCGTGGCGCGCGTGAGGCCGATGCTGCCGGCGTGACCGCCGACGGATGACGAGCCGGGGCGGCGCAACCGTCGGCGCCTCGCAGGGCGGCATCCCCGCCATGTACACTCGATCATCATGACCTGGTCAATCCTCGCCCGCGATCGCGACGGCAGCTTCGGCGTTGCCATCGCCAGCCGCTTCTTCGCCGTCGGTGCGCTGTGTGTCCATACCCGTCATGCCGTCGGAGCCCTCTGCACGCAGGCGCTGATGAACCCGCTCTACGGCGGCGCCGGCATCGAGCGGCTTGCTGCCGGCCACGCACCACCGGAGGTACTGGACGCACTGGTATCGGCGGACGGCGGCCGCGACCATCGGCAACTGCACATCATCGGTGCGCAGGGCGCGCCGGCGGCCTATACCGGTGCAGCCTGCATCGACTGGTGCGGACATCTGGTGGACGCGGATTTCTCGGTGGCGGGCAATATGCTCACCGGCCCGCTGGTCATCGAGGAAACCGCGCGTGCCTTTCAGCAGTCGGCCAGCCAGCCGCTCGCGCAAAGGCTTCTCATCGCGATGGACGCCGGCCAGGCAGCTGGTGGCGACAAACGCGGCCAGCAGGCGGCCGCGTTGCGCATCCATACCGCGGAGGATTATCC
>JACCRJ010000659.1 GCA_013813615.1 Lautropia sp.
GCCACAGCCCGGCACCACGCCTGAAGTCGCCTGCAGCTATGGGACCGACAGCGGGCGATGGCACCGGCGGCAGCGGCGGAGGAGGCGGCGGCAGCGCCGAAGGAGACAGGGGAGACGGCGGAGGCGAAGCAGGCAGTGGCTCCGACGCAGCCGGCGAAGATCCCGGAGACGTCGCGGCGGAAGGCGCCTGGGACGCGCGGTGCGCGCTGCCGGGCTGATCGTCTGTCAGTCCGCCATCCGGAACCGCCGAAGAATTCTTCTGGTCCACACTCAAGACTGAAACTTCCTTTTTGTCGGCATCCGTGTCGGCAGGTTGTCCCAGCGCCCGGCCATGACTGCTAGTTACGTATTGTAGCCGCTCGACCAGATCCCGCCGGTCGTCGTAGACCGCACCCTCGTCGAATCCGCAGGCCTCGGCATGCGCCAGTATTGCCGCGTGTGGAACCAGCAGCGGCTGCCGCTTCGCCCAGTCGGTCATCTCCGCCGGAAGGACCTGCAGGAGCGTATCCAGCTGGCTGCTCGCGCCGATCACCCAGGCCACGACGCCGCCGGCGCGCTTCATCCGCTGCAGCCGCCACATCAGCTGCTCCGGCGGACCTTTCAGGACCGGCTCAGCCGTATAGGCGGCGACCACGTCCACTTCCGCTTTCTGCCGCAGCATCTCCACCCACCGCGCCCGGCCGTCCGGGCGGTTCAGCACCAGGGCGCGCACTGGCGTGGCAGCTGCCGACAGGCCTCCGCCTGCGCCCGTCAGGGCCTGCACCAGGTGTGCCGCATCGTGCGGCGGCTGCAGCGGGGTGTCGACTGCCGGGCCGCTGCCGAAGCAAGCGCGAAACGCGTCGACGCTGCCGGGACCGACCAGGCCTGCCCGCACATCTGCAGGCCATGCGATGCCGAGTTCCTTCATTCGTTGCGCCACCAGGCGCACCGCTGACGGACTCGGCAGGAAGATCCAGTGGTAGCCGGACAGCCGCTCGAGCACCGGCCGGATCGCGTCAAGCGGAACCGGCTCCAGGCTTACCAGCGGCCAGTGCTCGACCTGCAGCCCTGCCGCCGACAGCTGCCGGGCGACCGCATCGCCCCCTTCCGCCGCCTGGGTGAGGACAACCAGGAAGGTCATGCGGCCAGCATCACCGCGGCCCGCTGACCGAGCAGCTGCGCCTGACCGATCGAAGCGACGGGTTCCTGCAAGCCGGCACGGCGGATCTGCCCATTATCGTCCGCGAGCAAGGCGTCGATCCGCAACTCCCCGCCCGGCAGCAGTCGGGCGTAAGCGCCGAGCGGCGTGCGGCAGTTGCCGCCGAGTTGGCGCGAAACCGCCCGCTCCGCCGACACCGCCAGCAGCGCTTGCTCGTCGTTCAAAAACTGCAGCGCCTGCCGGACCTCTGTCTGGTCGCTGCGGATCTCGATGGCGAGCACGCCCTGCCCCGGCGACGGCAGGGACAGTTCGGGGGGCAGCATCTGGCGGATCCTCGCAGCCAGGCCGAGCCGCTTCAGGCCGGCGGCCGCGAGCACGATGGCGTCGTAGCGGCCGGCGTCGAGCTTGGCGAGGCGGGTGTCGACATTGCCGCGGAGAGGCTCGATCCGCAGCGACGGGAACTGCTCGCGCACCTGCACCGCGCGCCGCAAGCTGGACGTCCCGACGACCGCGCCGGCGGGCATCTGTGCCAGCTCTTCATATCGGTTCGAGACGAAAGCGTCGCGCGGATCAGCCCTCTGGAGCACGCAGGCGAGATCGAACGAATCCGGCAGGTCCATCGGCACGTCTTTCAGGGAATGCACCGCCAGATCTGCCCGCCCGTCGAGGAGCGCAAGTTCGAGTTCCTTGGTGAACAGTCCCTTGCCGCCGATCTCAGACAGCGGCCGGTCCTGTACCTGGTCGCCGCGGGTCGTCATGCCGACCAGCGTGACCGCGCAGTCGGGGTACCGCGCCCTCAGCAGGTCGGCGACGTGGTTGGCCTGCCAGAGCGCGAGGCGGCTCTCGCGGGTGGCTAGGCGGAGCCGGTGCGGCGACGAGCCGCCGACTTGCGATCCGGATGCATTTGACGCGGGCGAAGGCGTCAGCTGACGAGGCCCTTGACGATCGACCACTGCCGGCGGCTGACCGGCAGCCTGTCCTGGATTTCCCGCAGCACGACCTGCCAGTACGGGTCGCCGGCTTCACCTTCTCCGGTGGGGGTGACGCGCTCGAAGCCGGCGATGGACGGCCGCGCCACCAGCGCATTGCGATGGATGCGCACGAAGCGGTCGTTGAATTCGTCTTCCAGCGACGTCAGGGATTCCTCGATCAGGAACTCACGCTCGCGGGTCCGCACGGTGATGTACTTCAGTTCCGCCTTCAGGTAAACGACCTGCTCCAGCGGCACCAGGATAACGCGGCCGCGTTCATGCACCGACAAGTGGCGCCTGCGCGTATTGGTCGCCTTGGCCAGCGCATCGATGGCATCCAGATGCTCCGACGGCATCAGCGTGCGGGCGCGCACCAGCGCCGCGAGCAGCCGCTGCCCGCGTACCGGCTTGAGCAGGTAGTCGAGCGCGTTGACCTCGAAGGCATCGACCGCGAACTCGTCGAAGGCCGTGACGAAGATCATCAGCGGCATCGGCTTTGGATCTTCGCTGTCGCCTTCACCCGCGCGGGCCGAGATGTGCCGCGCCAGCTCGATGCCGGTCATGCCCGGCATCTGCACGTCCATCAGCACGATCTGCGGTCGCTGGGACTCGATTTGAGCCAGCGCTTCCGGCGCGTTGGCAGCCTCCCCGACGATGCGGTGAGGAAACTCCGGCGCGAGGTCGGCCAGCACCTCCCGCAGCCGCGCCCGGGCGGGTGGCTCGTCGTCAACGATCAGGATTGTAGTGGCGTCTGACATCTCGGCGTCGTCTCTCTTTGCGGTAGGGGAACTCAAGATGCAGCCGGAAGTTATCCCCCTGCGGCCCGGTCTTGAGCTCGGCTTCCATATCGTACAGCAGCATCAATCTCTCCCGCACGTTCGACAGGGCCATCTGGTTTCCTGGCCGCACCGCGGGTGTTGCAGAAAGGGGATTATCGATCTCCACCCGGACGCGATCGCCCGGTTTGGTGATGCGAATCGAGATCAGGCCTTCTTCCATCCTCGGTTCGATTCCATGGTGCACCGCGTTCTCGAGCAGCGGCTGCAACAGCAGCGACGGCAGCAAGGCGTCGCCCGGCATCTCGTCGATGTCCCACACCACTTTCAGCCGGTTCGACAGCCGCAGCTGCTCGATCGCGAGGTATTCCTTGCAGGTGATGACCTCGTCGTCCAGGGGCACCAGTTCGCGGGCGTCCCGCATGAACACCCGGAACAAGTCGGCGAGATTCTCCAACGTATGTTCGGCCAGCCGCGGATCGGCGCGGATCAGCCCGAGGACGGTATTGAGCGAGTTGAACAGGAAGTGGGGGCGGATCCGCGCCTGCAGCGCCTGCAGCCGGGCTTCCGAGAACGACGGCGCGTAGGCGCGCGCCCGCAGGCGGAAATATTCATACATCGCGGCCGCTATCACGACGGCGGACAGTGTCCGCGTGGTGATCCAGAGGGCGAGGCTCTGGCTCAGGGCAGCCTCCTCGAAGGCGGCCGATGCAAACGCCCAGGCGACAACTGCGCTGACGAGGGCCGGCAGGGCCAGGGCCACCGCCCATTGCAGGTTGAGGTGCTGGCCGTTGGTCCACTTGCGCACGAGGCACAGTCCGGCGAGCGAGAGCAGCAGCGACGGCTCCAGGACCAGCGCGGTCGAGAGCAGCCGGGGCCAGATGGCAGCGACCTCGGGGGCCAGGGCAATCGCCAGCGTGACGGCTGCGCCGTTGAGGATGACGAGCGTCCGCAGGCAGACACCGATGTTGCAGCAATCCGGAATGACGGGAGCCGGTGCGCCTTCGGTCTGTCGACGGGCCTTCGCGGTTTCGGCGGAGTCGGCTGCCCCATCCGACTCCTTATAATCCTTCTTTGCGCCCTCGGCTTTGACTTGCTCCATCGGGACCGGATTATGACAGAACAGTTCAGGAACAAGGACACGGCGTGGTCGGCGCGCTTCACCGAACCGGTCAGCGAACTCGTCAAGCGCTACACCGCTTCGGTGAGCTTCGATCGGCGGCTGGCGACGGTCGACATCCGCGGGTCGCTGGCGCATGCGGAGATGCTCGCCCACGTCGGGATACTGAGCGCTGCGGACCTCCTGAGCATCCGCAATGGCTTCAGCACGATCGAACAGGAGATCGGGGATGGCGCCTTCAACTGGTCGGTGGACCTGGAGGATGTGCACCTCAACATCGAACGGCGTCTGACCGAACTCGTCGGCGACGCCGGCAAGCGGCTGCACACGGCGCGGTCACGCAACGACCAGGTTGCAACCGACATCCGGCTCTGGCTGCGCGATACCATCGACGAACTGGATCTTGCGTTGCGGGCACTGCAGACCGAGTTCGTGGATCTGGCGGAAACCCACGCGGGCACCATAATGCCCGGCTTCACTCATCTGCAGGTGGCGCAGCCGGTGACCTTCGGGCATCACCTGCTCGCCTACGTCGAAATGCTGTCCCGCGACGCCTGGCGCCTCCAGGACTGCAGGCGCCGCGTCAACCAGCTGCCACTCGGCGCAGCCGCCCTCGCCGGCACTTCCTTTCCGATCGACCGGGCGCGGGTGGCCCGCAGCCTCGGCTTCGAAGGCGTCTGCGGCAATTCGCTGGATGCCGTTTCCGACCGGGATTTCGCCATCGAGTTCTGCGCCGCCGCCAGTCTGATCATGATGCACATCTCGCGGCTGTCGGAAGAGCTCGTCCTGTGGATGTCGCCGCGGGTAGGCTTCATCGATCTGCCGGATCGCTTCTGCACCGGCTCCTCCATCATGCCGCAGAAGAAAAACCCCGACGTGCCCGAACTAGCCCGCGGCAAGACGGGCCGCGTCAACGGTCACCTGGTGGCCCTGCTGACATTGATGAAGGGCCAGCCGCTGGCCTACAACAAGGACAACCAGGAAGACAAGGAGCCGCTGTTCGATGCGGCGGACACCGTCCTGCAGACCCTGCGGATCTTCGTCGAGATGGTGCCGGGCATCGAGGTGCGCGCCGACCGGATGCGGATGGCGGCAGCCGAAGGCTTCTCGACCGCCACCGACCTCGCCGACTATCTGGTCAGGAAGGGGATGCCGTTCAGAGACGCACATGAGACGGTGGCACTGGCGGTACGCAAGGCATCCGAGCGCGGCGTGGACCTTGCCGAGCTCACGCTCGAGGAATTGCGCGGGTTCAGCAACCTGATCGAAAAGGACATCGGCGGCGTGCTGACCCTGGAGGGCTCGGTCTCCTCGCGTGACCACTTCGGGGGCACCGCGCCGGCGCAGGTCCGGGCAGCGATTGCCGGTCACCGGGAGCGGCTTGGCACGGCGGTCGGTGAAGACGGTCGGTGAAGACATGGCCGAACAGACACGGGCGCCGGAAATCACCGCCGAACGGTATAATCCGCCCCACCCCAGCCATGCTCGGGTCGATGTATGCCAGCAATGACATGCCAACCGATCCGTCCTAATGATAGACCCCGCGCCTCGACCGCCCCGGCCGTACGCTAAGCCAGAACCTCCGCAACACCAGTACCGGCCACGCCCGTATCGGTTCTCTCGCACCGCCGCCGCGTCCGCGAGCGGCAATCCTGCCCCCCGGCCTGCCTCGGCAACCCTGTCAACTTCCTTGGCGCGTTCATCGCGACGGACTGCCGCATCGCACCCGCCCGCCTGCGGGCTCATCTGACCATGGAATTCGTGCTCCTTCCCCTCCTGATCGTCCTGAACGGACTGTTCGCCATGTCGGAGGTCGCCCTGCTGACCGCCCGCAAGGCGCGCCTGCAGAGGATGGTGGCCGAAGGCGACAGATCGGCTGCGGCTGCTCTGGCGATGGGGGAGAACCCCAACCGCTTCATGTCGACCATCCAGATCGGCATCACCTCCATCGGTATCCTGAACGGTATCGTCGGTGAAGCCGCGTTCGCGCAGCCGTTCAGCGAGTGGCTGGTCGGCCTCGGCGTTCGCGGCGCTTACGCCTCCGCGCTCGCCACCGCCCTGGTGGTCATCGTCGTCACCTATGTGTCGATCGTGGTCGGCGAACTGGTGCCCAAGCGGCTCGGCCAGATCAACCCGGAGACGGTAGCGCGGTTCGTCGCGCGGCCGATGAGCTGGCTCGCGCTGATCTCGCGCCCGTTCGTGAAATTGCTGTCCGCCTCCACCGACCTGCTCCTGAAGCTGCTCGGCGTGGACCCCGCTTCGGTCTCGACGGTGACCGAGGAGGAGATCCACGCCATGCTGGCCGAAGGCTCGGATGCCGGCGTGATCGAGCAGAGCGAACACGCGATGGTGCGAAACGTCTTCCGGCTCGACGAGCGCCAGATCTCGTCGCTGATGGTGCCGCGCAGCGACGTGGTCTACCTCGACGTCGAGGAGTCGGTCGAGGAGAACCTGGCCAAGGTGGCGGAGACGGATCATTCGCGCTTTCCCGTCTGCCGCGGCGGACTCGACGACGTGATCGGCTTCGTCCACACCAAGCAGCTGCTCGCGCAGTCGTTGCGGGGCCAGGCGATCGACTTCTCGCAGAACCTGCAGGAGATCCTCTACGTCCCGGAGACGCTCACCGGCATGGAACTGCTGGAGAACATCCGCAATTCCAACACGCAGATCGCGCTGGTGCTCGACGAGTACGGGGAGGTCCAGGGGCTGATTACGCTGCAGGACCTGCTGGAAGCGATTACCGGCGAATTCGCCTCCCCAGGCGACGAGAACAGCTGGGCGCTGCAGCGTGAGGACGGATCGTGGCTGCTCGACGGCCTGATCCCGATTCCGGAACTGAAGGACCGGCTTGCGCTGCGCAGCGTGCCGGAAGAGGACAAGGCGCGCTACCAGGCGTTGAGCGGCATGCTGATGCTGGTGCTGGGGCGGATGCCCCAGACCGGCGACACTATCGTCTGGGAGAACTGGAAGCTGGAAGTCGTCGACATGGACGGCAAGCGCATCGACAAGGTGCTCGCGATGCCGGTGTCCACTGCGCCCGCGCCGGCGCCCGAAGAACTCGAGCCCGAACCCGAGTGAGCTTGCGTCGGCGCACCTGACCCGCAGCTTGAAGCAGCCGGCGGGCGGTCAGCCACGCTTTCGCGGCGGCGGCAGGTCGGTGCAGACTCCCTCGAACAACTCGGCAGCCATGCCGATGGTCTCGCCAAGCGTGGGGTGCGGATGGATGGTCCGGCCGATGTCGGCGGCGTCCGCCCCCATCTCGATCGCCAGCGCGAGTTCGCCGATCATGTCGCCTGCATGGGTGCCAACGATGGCGCCGCCGATGATCCGATGCGTGGTTTCGTCGAACAGGAGCTTCGTGAACCCCTCCTCCCGTCCGTTGGCGATTGCCCGCCCGGAGGCAGCCCACGGGAACACTGCCTTGCCGAGCTTCAGGCCCTGTGCCTTCGCCTCGTCTTCGGTCACCCCCACCCAGGCCACTTCCGGATCGGTATAGGCCACAGACGGGATCACCCGCGCGTCGAAATGGCTCTTCCGGCCGGCAGCCGCCTCTGCCGCCACATGGCCCTCGTGCACCGCCTTGTGCGCCAGCATCGGCTGCCCCACCAGATCGCCGATGGCAAAAATGTGCGGCACGTTGGTGCGCATCTGCGAGTCGACTTCGATGAAGCCGCGGTCCGTCACCTTCACGCCTGCTCGGTCCGCGCCGATCCTGCCGCCGTTCGGAGCCCGGCCCACCGCCGACAGCACGAGGTCATAAACCTTCAAGCCGGCCGGTGCCTGCTCGCCCTCGAAGCTCACCTCGATGCCGGCGTCGGTGGCCTGCGCCTTCACCGTCTTGGTCCTGAGCATGACCGCGTCGAAGCGCCGCTCGTTGAATTTCTGCCAGACCTTCACCAGGTCGCGGTCCGCGCCCGGCATCAGAGCATCCTGCATTTCGACGACGTCCACCTTCGTTCCGAGCGTCGAATAGACGGTCGCCATCTCCAGGCCGATGATGCCGCCACCGATGACGAGCATGGTCTTCGGCCGCGAACGGAGCAGCAGCGCACCGGTGGAATCCACGATGCGCTGATCCTCCGGCAGGAACGGCAGGCGCACCGGCTGGCTGCCGGCGGCGATGATTGCCTGCTTGAAGCGGATCACCTGCTTGCTGCCTGTCCGTTCCTGGCCCTCGCCGGTGGTCGCCTCGACCTCGAGGTGATGCGGGTCGAGAAAGCGACCGAACCCGCGGACCACCTGCACTTTGCGCATCTTTGCCATGCCCGCAAGCCCGCCGGTCATGCGCGCGACCACCTTGTCCTTCCAGGCGCGCAGCCTGTCCAGGTCGATCTCGGGCTTGCCGAAGGTAATCCCGTGCGCTGCAAAAGACATCGCCTCGTCCACCACCGAGGCGGCATGCAGCAAGGCCTTCGACGGTATGCAGCCGACGTTCAGGCAGACGCCGCCGAGGTTCGCATACCGCTCCACGATCACCGTCTTCAGCCCGAGGTCCGCCGCCCGGAATCCCGCCGAATAGCCGCCGGGCCCGCCGCCCAGGACCAGCACGGCGAACTCCAGGTCCGCTGCCCGGCCGGTGGCCGGCGCCGCGCCCGCGCCCTGGCCGGGAGG
>JACCRJ010000166.1 GCA_013813615.1 Lautropia sp.
GTCCGATTCCGGAACGCTTCAGGAAGGAGCGCCGGTTCATCCGTGCCGACATTGCCGACTGAACACCGCGGGTCACGCTGTCGAGCAGTCCGCTGGTGCGACCCACCGTGTTGCCGGACGCGGCCGGACTCTTTCTGGTCAACAACATCTCACTTCTCCTTTGCTCATTGATGGACTTCTCGCGCGGCGCGTCCTGGCGCCGGCGGTGGTCTCAGACCTTCGTCGTCTCGTAGTACTTACGGATGTGCGCCGTCTCGTGGTAGCCGCGGCCTTGTGCCGGGGCGCTGTCGGGTTCCGGTGCGGCGACATCTGCCACCGGCTGGGTCCGCGTCTTCAGCGCCACTGCGGCAACGCCTGCGACTCCCGCCGCGGCACCGGCGTCGACCAGGAAACCACGCCGGGTCGCCCTGCTGCCTGCGTCAGCCGTGACCTGCCTTGGCCGCTTGCCATTTTCGATGTCGTTGCTCATCTCTTCTCCTTCACCCTTAGCTGGCTCGAATCATGACGTCGCTTGCGCGATCTGACCTGCACTTACCGATCGATATCGAATGCCTGTCGCTCCACTGAGCAAAAGGCCGAGAAAAGCTGCCCGAGTCCGCGGTAGACGCCGGCATCCGGCGCGTCTGCAAGACGCTGGCAGAATTCATCGCACACCGGCGCGATGAACCGTTGAAACAGGTATTGCTGCGACTGGTCGCTTGCCGCCACCGACTCCGCCGACGGAGCCTCGTTGTCGTCTTCATGCCCGATGATCAGCCACGCCATGGCTTCGCACAGCAGGCCCAGATGGTCTTCGGTCAGCAAGCCCGCCTGCCCGCTCTGGATCCCGCGGGCCGCCAGCCATTGCCGGACCTCGGCGAGCGGGCGCTCGTTGGAAAAACCGGTGAGATAGACGCTGGCATGGAGGCTGACCGGCGCCTCGCCCACCGAGATGAAGGTGTCGTCGTAGGCGGTGCGGATGGAGGCGAGGGGCTGGCGGGCAAGCATTCCGGCAAAGGTTTTCCAGGCGGCCTCCAGCTGGGAATCTTCCGCAGCGGGTACGCGGTCGGCAGCTGTCGGATTGCCGGAGGAGGATCCGACGAACAGGTCGATCGCCTGCTGGTCCGGCGGCGCCAGAAACCAGCGGGAGAAAAAGCTGTACCACCGGGCTCTCGCAAGGTCCTCCGCTTCAAGTCTTTCGACCAGTTCCGCTGGTGAAGTCGCGCCCCTCACAAGTCATCCCGTTTCACATCCAGCACGGACACCTCACCGGCCGCCGAGAACATCTCGGTGACCCGGCAGTCCGCGCACATCTCCAAGGCTCTGATTCTCGACTCGCCGAACATCCTGTGGCCGGCAAGCTTCTTCTTCATCGCGCCGATCATCTGCTGCGTCCCGAAAAGCTTACCACACTGTATACAAGCCAGTGGCACTGCGTTATTGAGCGTTACGTTCTGTGCCCGCTCCGGTCCGGGGAGGTAGCGCGACTCGAGGGCAATCGCATCCTCCGGGCAGGTTTTGGCGCACAGACCGCACTGAACGCAGTTGCGCTCGATGAAGCGCAGGCCGGGCTCGTCCCCCATGTCCAGCAACGCCTTCTCCGGACATGAACCGATGCAGGCCAGACAAAGCGTGCAGGCGTCCCGGTCGATCTTCAACCTGCCGAAAGGCGCACCTTGCGGCAGTGCAATAGCGTCCTGCTGCACGGGCGTCTCGAGCGGCAGCGGCCGTGCCGAGCCCACCTCCAGCAGATGGTCCACTGCGAATTCGATGGTGCGCCGCTTGTCTTCCGAAACCGCGAACGTCGCTGCCCTGGCGATCTCCACCGGCGTCTCCAGCAGCCCTAGCCGAGTCTCGAGTTCCGAAGCACTGGCGGCCTCGAGGGTCAGGAGGCGCGTTCCCGGCAGACCCAGGCCCGCGACCAGCGCGCCCGCCCAGGCGACTTCCCGCTCCAGGAGTTCCCGGTACTGCGGCGCTTCGTCGCCGCTGAACCACCAAACGACCTGCGCGGCCCCGAAGGCGAGAAAGGCCATCGCCAGGTCCACGCCGGCCGAGGCCACGTGATGCAGGGA
>JACCRJ010000027.1 GCA_013813615.1 Lautropia sp.
GACCACGGGGACCACGGGGACCACGGGGACCATGGGGACCATGGGGACCATGGGGATCAGGGGGCTCACGGGGATGACCGATGGCATTCCGGTGATCTGGATCATCGGGATTCTGCTGTCGTTCGCGGCCATCGGAGTACTGCTCGCCGTACGCCGGCGACGGCCGGTGTTCCGGGTGGTGAAGCGGGCGCTGCTGACGGAGAACGAAAAGGAGTTTCTGCAACGACTTGAAGCCGCTTTTCCGCAGTACCGCATCATGACGCAGGTCTGCATGGGGGCGCTGATGGCACCTGATATGCGCGGCGGCAGTCGCGACTACCTTTCCATCCGGGGGCGGTTTGCGCAGAAGGTGGTGGACTACGTCATCCTCGACGACGCGCTCGAAGTGGTTGCGCTGGTGGAACTGGACGACAAGACCCACCGTCTCGAGAAGGACGCGCTGCGCGATGCCATGACGGCAGCAGCGGGCTATGTCACGCTGCGCTACCGAAGCCGGGAGAAGCCGGAGCCGCAGGCGATACGGGCAGACCTCGGCGCGCTTCATTCGGCGCTGCGGCGCTGAGTTCCGTCTTTACTCCGGATCGTCGATCGTCAGTGCCAGGCTTTCCTTGATCTCCTCCATCACGATATAGCTGCGCGACTCGCGCGCCCCCGGCAGGGCCAGCAGCATGTCGCCAAGCAGCCGCCGGTACGCGTTCATCTCGGGGATCCGCGCCTTGATCAGGTAGTCGAAATCACCCGACACCAGGTGGCACTCCAGGACGTTGGGCAGCTTGCGCACCTCGCGCTTGAACGCCTCGAACATCGCCCCCGACTTGGCGGAAAGCTTGATCTCCACGAAGACCAGCAGCGCCTGCTCGAACGCCTGCGGGTTGAGGCGGGCGTGGTAGCCGAGGATGAAGCGGTCCCGCTCGAGTCGCTTCACTCGATCGGTGCACGGCGTGACCGACAGGCCGACCTTCTCTGCCAGTTCGGTCATCGAGATGCGGCAGTTTTCCTGGAGCGCCCGCACCAGCTTGACGTCGATCCGGTCAAGCTCCCTATGTATTACCTGTTTGGCCCGCATATCCTCTGTTTAATATGGGACTGACCTGTAATTATGAGGTCTCCCCAGAGTTTCTCAGTGCTTTTTCTCGCCGGTTTTGCCTAAACTGGTGAGACGCAGCGCAGCGTGTGGTCACTCGCGCCGAACACGCGTCCCTGCGCGCTGGCAAGGAGTCGACCGTGCGCGTCCTGGTTCTCGGCAGCGGTGTCATCGGTGTCACTACCGCCTACTATCTCGCCCGGATGGGTGCGGAGGTGACGGTCGTTGATCGCCAGGTCGCACCCGGTGCCGAAACGAGTTTCGCGAATGCCGGTCAGATCTCGCCCGGGTACGCCACGCCCTGGGCCGCACCCGGCATACCGCTGAAGGCTCTGAAGTGGCTGTTTCAGGAGCACGCCCCCCTGGCGATCCGGCCCGATGGCACACTCTTTCAGTTGAAGTGGCTGGCTGCGATGCTGGCCAACTGCACCTCCGCCCGCTACGCGATCAACAAAGAGCGCATGTTGAGGATCGCCGACTACAGCCGCCATTGCCTCGACGCGCTTCGCGCCGAAACCGGCATCGCATACGACGGGCGCCAGCTGGGCACGACCCAGGTATTCAGACACCAATCGCAGCTCGACGCGCTCGAGAAGGACACCTCGGTGCTGCGGGAATGCGGCATCGCATATCAGGTCTTGGACAAGATGGACATTCGCCGGGTGGAACCCGGCATCGACCTCGAGCACGCCGGCCTGCTCGGCGCGCTGCGCCTGCCGAACGACCAGACTGGCGACTGCCATCTCTTCACCAGGGGTCTTGCGCTGCAGGCGCAGGCACTGGGCGTGCGCTTCCAGTTCGGGAAGACGGTGGCGCGGCTGATCGAAGAGGCAGGAAGAATCGCGGGCGTGGAAGTCGTCGATGAGGAAACCAGGCTTGCCTCGGTGCACCGCGCCGACCAGGTCGTGCTTGCGCTGGGCAGCTATTCGCCGCGGCTGGTGCAGGATCTGCCGTTTTCGATACCGGTCTATCCACTCAAGGGCTACTCCCTCACCATCCCGATCGCCGACGTCGCGCGCGCGCCGCGGTCGACCGTGATGGACGAGACCTACAAGATCGCGGTGACGCGATTCGACACGCGCATCCGGGTCGGCGGCATGGCGGAAGTCGCGGGTTACGACCTGCACCTGAAGCCTCGACGTCGCAGGACGCTGGAAATGGTCGTCAACGACCTGTTTCCTGGCTCTGGCCACCTCGCAGAGGGCCGGTTCTGGACCGGCCTGCGGCCGATGACCCCGGACGGCACGCCCATCGTCGGCAGGACACCGCTGCCGAACCTCTGGATCAATACCGGCCACGGCACGCTCGGCTGGACCATGGCCTGCGGATCGGCACGGCTGCTCTCGGACCAGATCACGGGCAGGCCTACCGAGATCAGCAGCCACGGGCTCGGGCTGGAACGCTACTTCGGCAAACGCCCGTCTGCTGTTTTCCGGCCGCGACCAGCGCCGGCGCACTGACCTCCTCGGGCGCGACGTGCTGCGCGCCGGCACGGACCACCATCGGGCTACCATCGGGCAACCAGCCGACGCCGGTCATGACAGGAATGACCATGAACACAACCCCGACGAGCGAACGCAAGAGGATCGCGCTGATCCATGCGCTCACGCATTCGTCCGCACCCGTGCAAAAGGAATTTCAGCGCCAGTGGCCTGAATGCCGTCTGATGAACCTGCTCGACGACAGCCTCTCGGCAGACCTCGCCGGCCGGGGTGGGCTGGATGAGGCGATGTACCAGCGATTCCAGGTGTTGGGCGACTATGCCGTCGAGACCGGCGCAGACGCGATCCTCTTTACCTGCTCGGCCTTCGGCCCGTGCATCGAGGCCGTGGCCCGGCGCCATCCGGGCATCCCCGTGCTGAAGCCGAACGAGGCAATGATCGCGCAGGCGGTACGTCTGGACACGGTTGTCGGCCTCGTGGCTTCCTTCAGTCCGACGCTGAATACAATGCCGGCGGAGTTCCCTGCAGGCAGCCGGATCGACTGCGAACTCGCGGACGGCGCGCTGGCCGCGCTCGACGCAGGGGCGCTGGCCGATCACGACCGGCTGGTGGTGGAGGCCGCAGCCAAGCTGCACCAGCGCGGCTGCGGCGCGATCGCGTTGGTACAGTTCAGCCTGGCTCGGGCGGCTGACGCCGTCGCGGCGGCCGTGCCCCTTCCGGTGCTCACGACAGTGGGCAGCGCGGTGGCGGAACTGCGCGCGCGTCTGCTTGGGCCGAAGCCGGCGTAGGCCTGCCCGGGACCCTGCACGGGCACCGCCAGGGTCTGCTTCCCTGGTCGGCTATTTTCCGGTCGGTATGAAACAGGCCTTCTTCGCGCTCAGTTGAAGATCGCGGTAGCTGTTGATCTGCTCCCGGATGTCGAAGCGCTCGCGCACATAAGCGCCGCGCTCGCCGGCCATCGGCTGCGCCTTGAAGAAAGTCGAGAGGTCCACCCAACGGTCATAGGGCACTGCCTCCGCCACCCGATCCGCCGCGCAGACGCACTTGTAGACCATCTCGTGCCGCGGACCTGCGTTCTCACTGAGGCATTCGAACACGTACTCCACTCGGGCCAGCGTCGGATAGTCATTCATTCGTTCCCCAGCCGGCTTTGCCGGGAGCTCACCCGCTGGCGCCTGTGCGGGTGCGGCAACCGCAGGCGGCGGAGCGGGCGCCTGCGCGAGGGCCGTCTGAACCGCGGCCGCTGCCAGCATGGCCAGAATCGTCACGGCGGCGGGGGCTGTCCTGGACAGCACCGAACAAAGCCTTCTTTTCTCGTTCCTCAATCGGGTCTCCTCGTCGGCCGTGCCGGTCCTACTGCCCATTGTCTCGCCGCTCGAAGGTGAGCACCTCACCCTGGACGGTCTGCCCTGCATCCGCTCCGGCGGCCGAACCCGGCAGCACTGCCTTCAACTGGTAAACCTCGCCGGGAACGTCCGGCGAAAGCACCATCATGTAGTAGCGCTCCGCGAACTTCTCGAAACGGGAACGGGCGGGATCGTTGACGAAAGGATCGATGCGGATCGCCACGGCTTTGACCATCCTGCCGTCGTAACTGACCTGCGTCTCTTGCAGCTTCGCATCTCCTGCGAGCGCCTTGCGGATGCGGTTGCGGTAGAAACCGACCGAACCACCTGTCAGCCGCTTCAACTCGCGCACCTCGCGCTCGAAGAAATGCAGGATGATCGGATTGCCGTCAGCGTAACCCTCTGCGGGCAGCTCCAATTTCCGATCACCGGAAAGATACTCCACCGCAGCTGTCCGGGCGCCGTCGCTCCTGCCCAGGATCAGCGTGGCGTGATCGGAAACCGCCGGCTGCAAGCTGCCGGTACGATCGTACCGGTAGTGCAGTCGGGCCGGCGGCTCGACCGAATCGAGGTGGGGCCGAACGAACAACTGCCGTTCCGCCTCCGAGTATTCACTTGGATCCGCAGCGATGGCGCCCAAAGACACAAACGCCGTCGCGGCCGCGATCAGACCTACTGCCCATACTGCCTTCATCTGCCTGTCCCTGTTCGTTGCCCTATCGCACTTCCGGTCCTGCACCGTCAGCGTGGCCGGGCCGACGCATCCGAGTCAACGGCATCCTTCGGCGTTCCGTCCGGCTCCGGCTGCGAGGCACTTTCCGACCCCCTCATCAGGCCGGACAGCCGCGCCGCCCGCCCCGCATCCAGGCCGGCAAGTACATCGCGGGCATTGCCCGCCGCATCCCCGTCGCCCAGCACGATGCTGGCCGCTCCGAGCTCGTACCAGCCATCGGCATGGCGCGGCGCAAAGCCGACCGTCCGCATCAGTGCCGCCGTTGCTTCCCGGGCTTGGCCCAGACGCGCCTGGGCCAAGCCGCGAGCGAACCACGCATCGGCATTGTAGGGGTCCGCAACGATCCATTCGTCTGCAAGCCGGAGCAGCTCGGGCCACCTCGCCTCCGACTTCATGCCGCCGACCCGCATGAAGTACGGAACGCAACAGCTGTCGGCTTCCCAGAAGGCCCGCCGCCTTCCCGGTTGGTCAACAGGCAGAAAGCGGTCTTCGGGAATCGGCAGGCGCGCCGAAACCCAGGACGCCGGAACCGAGAAGTAATGGTCGGTGTTGCCCCTGAGCCTGAAGGTGAGCACGCCGACGAGCCGACCCTCGCCGTCGAGCAATGCTCCGCCGCTTGCGCCGGAACTGAAGCTGCTGGTCGACTGGATGATCCGGCCTCCGTCGTGCACATGCAGTCCGGTGATTTCCCCCTCGCTCAGCGACACCTCCGCACCGCGGGTGAAACCCATCGCCACGACCCGCTGATACAGGCCGAGCGACTCCGGCTCCGCGAAAC
Source organism: Lautropia sp. (assembly GCA_013813615.1). Lineage (GTDB taxonomy): Bacteria > Pseudomonadota > Gammaproteobacteria > Burkholderiales > Burkholderiaceae_E > Lautropia. Next base: position 5,384 of record JACCRJ010000027.1, read on the forward strand.
GGACGGGCCTGCCCGGCCACCTCGGCACCGACAGAAAACACAGGTCATGCTCCGGATCCGCGAATTGCCCCTCCGCCGTCCAGCGGCCTGCGCCTTTGACCACTCGAACGGCAACGGTCTCGCGGGTCACATGGCAGCTGGTGACCACGACGCCCGGCGCCACCGTGATCGCCGTGCCGACCTTCACCTGCCCGTTGACAGCCGGCGCTTCGACCCGCAGCACCGTCATCGCCAGCGGGACAAAATGAGAAGGATCGAACGCTTGTGCCGCAGATCCGGTGGACATCAGGAGAAGGACCAGCACCAGAAGGGTGGGCATGACAGCGCCTGGGCTACTTCACCAACTCGCCCTGCTCGTCCACCAGCGGAACGCCGTACTCCCGAAGAATGGCACCGATCGCCGGCTGATTGGAGTCGATCAGCTTCTCGATCCGGGCCTTCCATTCCGGCTCGCCGTAACGCACTC
>JACCRJ010000038.1 GCA_013813615.1 Lautropia sp.
CCTTTCGAGCTCGGATCCGGTGCTCGCACAGGAATCTGCATCTATCTTCGCCAACGAAGATTTCTACGACCTGTGCACCCGCGGGCGAATGGACCTCACGTTTCTTGGTGCAGCGCAGATCGACGGGGAAGGCTGTGCCAACAACTCTGTCATCGGCGCCTGGGATCGACCCAAGGTGCGTCTACCCGGTGGCGGAGGCGGCGCCGTGATGCTGCCGACTGCCCGACGAGCATGCACATGGCGTACCGAGCACTCGACTCGCACACTCGTAAAGAAGCTGGATTTTCGTACGTCGTGGGGTGGCTTCCACGGGGTGGTGACGCCTATTGCCGTCTTCGTGAAGCGCGACGGAAGGCTGGCACTTCAATCTTTCCACCCCGCTTCGTCGCTGGAAGAAGTGCAGGCACGTACCGGTTTCAAGTTCGACACCAGCACGGCTCATCCTACAGCAGGGCCGACATCGCGGGAAATACAGGCGCTCCACGCACTCGATCCCGATGGAGAGTTCGAGCGGGATGCCCGCGTGCAGTTGCGCTGAGGGCGCCCCGTCGATGACAGCTCAGGCCTCGACAGTCATCTCGATGATGCATCAAGCGTGGCACGACGCAGGCATCGCAAGTCGAGCGGCCATCGTCGACGGCAGCCGCGAACTTGATTACCGCCAGCTTGCCCAGCGGGTCGGCTCCCTGTCCGGCAGTCTGCGGGCGGCCGGTATCGGTCAGGGAGATCGTGTCGCGATCGCTATGGATCGGTCGATCAGTCTCGTTCTCGCCCTGCTAGCCGTATTGACTAGTGGCGCGTGTGTCTGCGTGCTCGAACCGAAGCTCGGAGCAACGGAAACGCGCCGCCGTTTCGCCACAACCCGCTTAAGCTGGCTGGTGGTCGACGCTGCCAACTCGCCCGACCCATCGCTGGCGAACCTGGCGGATGTAAGAAAGATTCAATTTGAGCGACTCCCGGCCTCCGACGCTTTCTGGGCGCTCGACTGTGATCCCGCCTATGCCGCCATGTTGCTCTTCACGTCCGGCAGCAGCGGAAAGCCGAAAGGCGTTCTGCAATCCCACCTCGGACTCGTCACCAACGCCACCGGTGTAATTGCACACACCGGGCTTCATCCTGGTGATCGTCTGTTGCACGTGATGCCGCTTCACCATACGAACGGTGTCAACAACCAGATCATCGCGCCGTTGATCGCAGGCTCAACGGTCATTCTGTGTGACCGCTTCAAGGCGGAAGAGATGCCGCGCCTGATGGACACCCACGAACCCACCATCATCACCGGGGTTCCAACTATGTACTCGCGCATGCTCGCGTGCGCCTTTTCCGAGAGGAGCCTTCGCTCGCTGCGCATGGCCCGATGTGGATCAGCACCCATCACAGAGGAGCTTCATCGCAAGGTGGAGGCGAAGCTCGGGAAGCCGTTGATCGTTTCCTACGGGCTATCAGAGGCGACGTGCACGTCGACAATGAACCCGCCAAACGCGCGCCGGATCGGCTCTGTCGGAACAGTGCTGTCCGGACAGGAGATTCGGCTTGCGACAGACGACGGAGCGACAATCGAGGGTCCAAATCGGGAGGGAGAGGTATGTATTGCCGGGCCAAGCTTGATGCTGGGGTATCTCGACGAGCAATCGGCGGGGCGATCGGCGTTTAACGAGAAGGTCCTGCGCACAGGGGACTTGGGTCGGTTCGATGAGGATGGCTACCTCTTCATCAGCGGCCGAATCAAAGACGTGATCATCAGGGGCGGCGAGAATCTCTCCCCCTCGTTGATTGAGAGCGTACTAGCCAGCGTCCCCGGCGTTCAGGCATGCTGTGTTGTAGGCAAGCCAGATCCGGACCTAGGTGAAGTTCCTCTAGCGTTTATCGTCCGGGCACCCGGGGCAATAGGCGACCGGGTTAAGGAGGACCAGCTGGTGCACGCGGTGGCTGAGTCGCTCTCGCGCATTCATATGCCGGCGGGTTACCAGTTCGTCGATGCCCTACCTGAGAACGCAGTTGGCAAGGTCGACCGCAAGGCCCTAGCCGCGCGCTTTGCATAGGGCAGCGTAGCTCTCGTGTCGTTGCGCGAATATTCTGCTACTCAAGCGCTCAAACAATGCTACTGGCTTTCCCTCTCTAACTAATTGATGGGTCTTCAGGAAGTCGTGTGGGTGAATTGAAGGCATGAATCGCCCGCGAAGCCTTGTGGTTGCTGGTGTTTGGGGGTTTTCGAGAGTGCTCGAAACTGCGAACATGTTTGCATGGCTACATCCTCCAAGCGAAAGCGGCGGCTCTGGGATGCGTATATCTTCCCCGGTTTTCGTCCGCTACCGACGGTGCGCGGCATCTTCGGCGATCCGAAGGCGCGTGTCATCACCCTGGTTCGGCGCTCAAAAAAACACTTTGCGGCTGCTGTGGTCGGGCGCACTCGGGTTGGTACGATCGGCGAACGCGACGAGCGCGCGATCTGTCCAGTGGCGACACGCGCATCTACCTGGAGTTCGAGGTACGGCGCGTTCAGTGCCGAAGCTGCGCGAAGGTGAAACGCGAGCGGCTGGAGTTTCTGGCCGACAATCCGTTTTACACCCAGCGCTTTGCCCACTACGTGGGTCGGCGCTGCCGCTCGATGACGATCAAGGATCTTGCCCAGGAGCTCAAGCTCGACTGGGACGCGGTCAAGACGCTGGAGAAGCAGTACATGCGCGCACAGCTCGCCAAGGCGGGCAGGCCCGGGCCGAAGGCGATCGGCATCGACGAGATATCGATTCGCAAGGGCCACACCTATCGGATCGTGGTGAGCGACCTGATTCGCAAGCGCCCGATCTGGTTCGGCGGCGAGGATCGCTCCGAAAAAAGCATGGCGATGTTCTACGACTGGCTCGCAGACAAGAAGAGCCGCGGCATTCGCCTGGCGGTGATGGACATGTGGAAGCCCTTTCGCACCGTGACGAATGCACGCGCCCCCCAGGCGGCGATCCTGTTCGACAAGTTCCACATCATGCGCCACTTGGGCGATGCGCTCGACAAGGTCCGCAAGAGCGAATACAAGCGCCTGGCAGGGCGCGATCGCAGCCTCATCAAGGGTCAGAAATACACACTGCTGTCGCACCGCGAGAACCTGAACCTGGAAGGGCGCAAAGCGCTCAAGAAGCTGCTCGCCGCCAACCGGCGGCTCAACAAGGCCTACCTGCTCAAGGAGTCCTTCGGTCAACTCTGGGACTACCAGAGCGAGGCCTGGGCACGCCGATTCTTCGAGAACTGGCGCGCCAGTCTGCGCTGGCAACGCCTCGAGCCCTACGAGAAGTTCGCCGAGATGATCGATCGTCATTGGGATGGAATCGCTGCCTACTGCAAGCCCGAGAACAAGGTCTCTCTCGGATTCGTCGAAGGGTTGAACAACAAGATTCGTGTTATCCAGCGCCGCGCGTACGGACTGCGCGACGAAGAATATCTGCGGCTCAAGATCCTCACCTG
>JACCRJ010000091.1 GCA_013813615.1 Lautropia sp.
GGTGCGAGAGCACGCCGCGCACCGCTTCGTGGAAGCCGCAGCCGATGGCTTCGTCGGGCACCTTGAAGTCGGCCCAGGTGTCGGTGCGGCCGGCCTTCATTTCCTCGAGGGCCTTCTCGACGAAGTATATCGCCGAGGCTGCGCAATAGGCCTGGAAGTAGCTACGCGCGCGGTCGCGCTCGAGGGCGTTGCTCCACTTCGGGATCTTCCACTCGAACTCGACCTCGGGCTTGAGCGCCGTCTTCGGCAGATAGATCTTGACGCTGTGCCCGGTGGCCTTGATGTAGCCGATGTCGACCATTCCCGAAAGCGCCGTCGACCACAGACGGGCGATCGGACCGCCGCCGGTATCGAGCGCGAGGTGATCGCCGGTGCGCTGGTCGAGCCAGCGCGGCGACATGACCCAGGAGTACTTGTCGTCGAAGTTGCGCTTCTGCGGGCGCGGGATCGTCGACTGGTTCCAGGGATGGTCCTGGTGGATCGGGTTGCCGAGCGGGTCGTGGCTGACGAACTTCTCCTGGTTCTGCCAGCCGTCGTAGTAGGAGCTGCCGAGCAGGATGCGGATGTTGACGTTGATGTCGACCAGGTTGTTGGTGACCAGCTTTCCGTCGACGATGACGCCCGGTGTGACGAACATCGCCTTGCCCCACTTGTCCATGTTCCTGTAGTCGTAGTCGACGACGTCCGGGTCCATATAGGCGCCCCAGCAGCCGAGCAGGACGCGCCGCTCGCCGACCTTCTCGTAGCCCGGCAGCGCCTCGTAGAAGAAATCGAACAGGTCGTCGTGCAGCGGCACGACCCGCTTCATGAACTCCACGTACTTCATCAGCCGCGTCAGGTAGTCGGTGAAGAGCTGCACCGTGGGCACCGTGCCGACGCCGCCCGGATAGAGCGTCGACGGATGCACGTGCCGGCCTTCCATGAGGCAGAACATCTCGCGGCATAGGCGGCTCATCAGCAACGTCTCGCGATAGAAGTCACCGCTGAACGGGTTGAGCGCCGTCATGATGTCGGCGATCGTCTTGTAGCCGTGATCCTTGGCATGCGGCGCCTCGGTGCGCTGCGCTTTATCCCAGACGCCCGGGTTGGTCTCCTTGACCATCTTTTCGCAGAAGTCCACGCCGACCAGGTTGTCCTGGTAGATGTTGTGATCGAACATGTACTCGGCGGCTTCGCCGAGATTGATGATCCATTCGGCGAGCGGCGGCGACATGACGCCGTAGGCCATGTTCTGCGCGTAGACCGAGCAGGTGGCATGGTTGTCGCCACAGATGCCGCAGATGCGGCTGGTGATGAAGTGGGAGTCGCGCGGGTCCTTGCCCTTCATGAAGATGCTGTAGCCGCGAAAGATCGACGAGGTGCTGTAGCACTCGGCGACCTGCCGGTTGGCGAAGTCGATCTTCGTGAAGATGCCGAGGCTGCCGACGATCCGGGTGATCGGATCCCAGTGCTTCTCGACCAGTTGGCGGGCGGGCTTGTCGCCGGCCACGGCGTCGGTAACGGCGCTGCCCTGCGGGTTCATGCTCGAAACGGCCATCGTCATTGCTCCCCACCCGACGTGCCGGGCCGATAGCCGGTCGTCAGTTTCTTGCGGTCGTGGCGCCACCTCGGCTCGTCGTTAAGGGTCGACAGCATGACCTTGCGCAACGGCAAGATCCACGAGCTGTACGCCTTGATCGTGGTGGTGGACAGCCGACTGCCCGGTGGCGCGTCCATGAAAGGCATGAACTTGTCCGGAAAACCGGGCATGGTGCAGCCGATGCAGATGCCGCCGACGTTCGGGCAACCGCCGATGCCGGCCATCCACCCGCGCTTGGGCACGTTGCATTGCACGACGGGGCCGTGGCAGCCGACCTTGACGATGCAGGCCTGGGTGTTGTTGTAGTCCTTGGCGAAAAGGCCTTGCTCGAACGAGCCGGCACGGTCACAGCCGTCGTGCACCGTGCCGCGGAACAACCACTCAGGGCGACCCAGGCCGTCGACCGGAATGGGCGGCGCCAGGCCGGCCAACTGGCGCAGCAGGTAGAGCAGCGTCTCCATGAAATTGTCGGGTTGCACCGGGCAGCCCGGCACGTTGACGACCGGCAGGCCCGCCTTCGACTTCCAGGTCCACCCGAGGTAGTCGTTGAGACCCATGCAGCCGGTAGGGTTGCCCTCCATCGCGTGGATGCCGCCGTAGGTGGCACACGTTCCGGCGCCGACCACGGCTAGCGCTTTCGGCGCCAGGCGGTCAATCCATTCGGTCGTCTTGATCGGCTGCATCGTGTCGGGATCGGTGCCCTGGGCCGCCCAGTACCCCTCGCCGCTCAGATGCTCGTTCGGTATCGAGCCTTCGACCACGAGCACGAAGTTCTCGATCTCGCCGCTCTCGGCCTGGTACCAGGCCGCCATGAACTCGTCGCCGTTCTCGTAGGCCAAGACCGGGTTGTGCAGGTGCACCTTCGGCAGCCCCGGGATCGCACCCATGACGACGTCTTCGATGCTCGGCTGGGTTGCCGCGGTGATGGAGACGGAGTCGCCGTCGCAACTCAGGCCGCCGGTCATCCAGATGATGTGAACTTCGTCGATCGCCGGCGGGCGTTGCGTCTTGCGGCCGTAGGGAATCGGGACGTCGGCTGCCATGAGTCACCCCCTTGTCGATCAATCGGGCAATGGGTCAAGCACCAGGCACCGCTGGCTCAGCGCCGCAGGCGTACTTCGGCGAGCGCGGCGGTCATGATCCAGAATGATACGCCGAGGAGGACCAAATCCTTGAGCAGGAACTGGCCCGGCATCGCCGAAAGCGCCAGCGGCCCGTAGCCCGGCTGTACAACGCCGGGCGTGCTGAACATGAAGCTTAGAGTCACGAGGAAGATCAGCACCGCCATGGCGCCGCCGATCACCGCCAAGCGCGGCTGCCAGCGACGTGCGGCGATCAGCAAAGCCGTCGCCAGCTCGTAGACGCCGATGAACTTCGACGTTCCGGCGATGCCGAACACGCCGTGCAGCCACATCACCAGCGGGCTGTTCATGACGAGAGGCGCGATGCCGGAAGCCTCGTAGTCGGTGAACTTCAGGGCTCCGAACCAGAGAAAGACGACGACCAGGGCGTAACGGGGCAGCCTGGCGCCCCAGTCGGCGAGGTTGCCGCGCTCGATGGCGGGCGCCGGCACGGTTCGTCCTGTTGACTGAAGGGTTTCGGTGATCATGAGCGCCTCGCCTTTCTGACTTTCTAGTAGTGAGCTTGCAGCGGAACGGCCGGCATCAGCACCGTGTCGACGACGTACACGAGGCCGTTGTCGACGACCATCGGGCCCTTGATGACGCGCGCGCCATTGACGGTGAGCTTGCCGCCCTCCTTCTTGAAGATGAGCGGCATGTTGTTGGCGGCGGTGGCGGCGGCGGAATCACCCTTGGCCAGCGCCGCTTCGATCGTCGCCATGTCGAGCACGCCGGTGACGATGTGGTTGCCCAGGGTGACCTTGAGCATCGTCCGCATTGCCGGCGACATCAGTGCCTGAAGCTTGTCGGCCGGAACCTTGGCGAAGGCGTC
>JACCRJ010000107.1 GCA_013813615.1 Lautropia sp.
GCATGACCGGCCTGGTGCTGGTGGTTGCCTGCTACAGCTTTCCGTACGTCTTCGTGTTCACCAAGTCAGCGCTGGATCTGGTTTCTTCCGAAATGGAGGATGCGGCCAACATCCTGGGGGCGGGCACCCTCAGGACCACCGTCTCGATCACACTCCCGATGGTGCTGCCGGCCATCCTCGGCGCGTTCATCCTGGTGGTCCTGGAGGCTATCGCGCTCTTCGGCTCCCCCGCCCTGCTGGCCCTGCCCGGCCGCTTCCACGTGGTGACTACGCAGCTGTGGCAGTTCTTCGAATATCCACCGCGGGTCGGCGTGGCGGCCGCCTATGCGATGCCGCTGCTGGGGATCACCATCCTGCTCTTCTGGCTGCAACGCCGCATCACCAGCCGCAAGGGATATGTCGCGCTGACCGGCAAGGGTGGCGAGCGCCGCCCCATCCAGCTCGGGCGGTGGAAATGGCCGATGCTCGGCTACTGCCTGGCGGTGTGCAGCCTGTCGTTCTACATGCCGATGGTGGTCATCTGCCAGGCGGCCTTCGCCAAAGCCTGGGGCCGCGGCTTCACCCTGGACAACCTCACCTTCGACAACCTGTACTTCACGCTCTTCGAGAACACGCTGACGCGCAACGCCACCCTCAACACGTTCATGTACGCCGGCGCCTCCTCGGTGATCGCGCTGTCGCTGGCGCTTTGCGTCGCCTACATCGTCAACCGGCAGCTGGTCGGCAAGCAGGTCGGCAATCTCCTGTCGTTCCTGACGATGGCCCCCTTTGTCATTCCCGGCATCGTCCTGGCGATCGGCTTCTATGCTGCCTACACGAACCCGCCGTTCATGCTCTACGGCACCGCCTGGATACTGATCCTGGCCTTCGCGACCCGATTCCTGCCGATCGCATACGCCAACAGCAATGCGGCGATACGCAGCATCAACCCGGAACTGGAGGACGCGGTCCGCATCCTGGGCGGCAGCCGATTCACCGCCATCACCAGGGTACTGATGCCATTGCTCAAGCGCAGCCTCGCGGGAGCCTTCATCCTGGTCTTTATTCCGGCCACCCGGGAACTCAGCGCAGCCATCTTCCTGTATTCGATCAACACGCAGGTGCTTTCCGTCCTGCTGTTCGACAAGAGCGACGAGGGCAACTTCGAGATGCTGGCTGCAATCGGCCTGCTGCTCGTCTTCATCACCGTCGCCCTGATCCTGATCGGCTTTCGCCTCATGGGCCGCGATTTCATGCTCCGGAGAACGACCGCATGAGCAAACTCGTCCTGCGCAATGTCTCGCGGACCTTCGGAGGCTTCACCGCCGTCGACGACTTCAACCTCTCGCTGCAGGAAGGCGAACTGGTTTCCCTGCTGGGGCCTTCCGGCTGCGGCAAGACAACCACCTTGCGGATGATCGCCGGCTTCATGTCCCCTACGGCCGGCACCATCGAACTGGACGGCGAAGTCATCTCCTCAGCCGCCTCGAGCCTGCCGCCCGAGAAGCGCAAGATGTCGATGATCTTCCAGAGTTATGCGATCTGGCCGAACATGACCGTGGCCGAGAACGTCGGCTTCGGGCTGAAAGTGCGCAAGGCCGGCCCCGACGAGATCCGCCGCCGCGTCGACGAGATTCTGGAGGTGGTGCAACTGGGCGCACTGCGCGAACGCTACCCGGCGGAACTGAGCGGCGGCCAGCAGCAGCGCGTGGCGCTCGCGCGCTCGATCGTGGTCAAGCCGGCCGTTCTGCTTCTGGACGAGCCGTTGTCCAACCTGGACGCGAACCTGCGCGAGGAGATGCGGTTCGAGATCCGCCGCCTGCACGACGAGTTTCGCATCACCATGGTCTATGTCACCCACGATCAGGCCGAGGCGATGGTCACGTCCGATCGCATCGCGGTGATGAACAAGGGAAGGATCGAGCAGGTCGACGCGCCCTATGAGCTTTACAGCCGCCCGAAGACGCGGTTCGTCGCGGGATTTATCGGCCGGACCAATTTCCTGGAAGGCAGGAGAATCGGGCCCGACGTCGACTTCGGCGGCTTCTCGGTGCCCGCAGCCGCGATGCAGGCGGACGGCAGCGACGGCGCCGTGCACGTCTCGATCCGCCCGCAGAGCATCGTCCTTCACAGGAACAGGCCGGCCGCCGACGGCAGTCCCTGCTGCGTGCCGGCTACCGTCCAGCGCAGGGCGTACCTCGGCGAATACTGGGACTATCACGTCAGCCTGCCAGGCATCAGTCAGACGTTGCGCGTCACCGCGCGCCCGCAGGACGTCTTCGAGGTCGACGATCCGGTTTTCGTGCGGATCGATCCAGATCAGCTGACGCTGATCAGCTAGTCGCCGCCGGCGGCGATTTCATCAGCGCCAAGGGCGCACGGAGAAGCAGATGGCGCTGCCGCTGGCAGGTGTGAAGGTACTCGATCTCACGAACGTGCTGGCAGGGCCCTACTGCACCATGGTTCTGGGCGATCTGGGCGCGGAGGTCATCAAGGTCGAGAGCTTCCCTGACGGCGACACCTCGCGGCGCTTCGAGCCCAAGGTGAACGACGAGTCGTACTGTTTCGCAGTCCTCAACCGGAACAAGAAAAGCCTGGGGATCGACCTGAAGTCGCCGCGCGGCAGGGAGATCATCCTGCGGCTCGCGTCCGAGGCGGACTTCATTCTCGAAAACTTCAGGCCCGGCGTCGTCGGCAGGCTCGGCATCGACTACCAGGCGGTCAGCCCGACGAATCCCGGCGTCATCTACGCCTCCATGTCCGGCTTCGGCCAGACCGGGCCCTACGGCGGCAAGGGCGGCTTCGACATCATTGCCCAGGGGATGTCCGGCATCATGATGATGACCGGCGAGCCGGGCGGGCGGCCGGCGAAGGTCGGCATCGCCATGAACGACATCGCCAGCGGCGTGACTGCACTCTACGGAATCCTTGGCGCCTATATCGGCAGGCTGAGGTCCGGCCACGGCCAGTACCTGGAGACTTCGCTGCTGGAGGCGGGTCTGGCGTGGACGCCGTGGGAATTCGCCGCCTGGTTCGGCTCGGGCGAAGTGCCCGGCCCCACCGGCACCCGCCATCGGAGATCGGCCCCGTACCAGGCCTACCGGACCCAGGATGGCTATGTCACCGTCGGCGCCGGCAGCAACAAGCTCTGGAACAACTTCTGCAGGAGGGTCTGCGACACGCCGCAATGGCTCACCGATCCCCGCTTCGCCACAGAGGAGGCCCGCCTGGCGAACGTCGATGATCTCGAACGGGAAATCGAGGTCGTCTTCGCGGCGCACCCGACGGCGCATTGGGTTGCAAGGCTGGACGCGGCCGGGGTGCCGGGGGGGCCGGTCTACGGCTACGAACAGATCCTTGCCGATTCTCACATCAAGGCCCGGAAAATGGTGGTCGACATCGAGCACCCGCTGATCGGCCCGATGAAGACGATCGGCCTGCCGCTCAAGTCGACCGGGGAACTCACCGAGATACGCCGGCCCGCTCCGTGGCTCGGCCAGCACTCCGCCGAGATTCTCCGCGCGCTCGGCTACCCCGACGCCGAGATCGGCGCGATGTTTGCCGATGGGGTGATCTACGACAGGCTGCGTGGCGAAGGGGAGCGGGCGGCGGCCGCGCCGAAATAGTCCTTGATCGCCGTGGTGAAGTGCATCCGGGAGTGCTGCGTGCGCTCCAGCAGGCCGACATGACGAAACTCCTCTACGCCGGGTATCGCGATCACCCGCAACTCGCGATCGTGCCGCCAGTCCACATTGGCCAGTTTCGGCACGATCGAGACGCCGAATCCCTGGCGCACGGTGGCGACAATCGCCTCCACCGAATTCAGCTCGAGCGCGTCGCGAACGGCGACGCCGGCGCGCCGCAACACCCGCTTGACGAGAAAGCCTGTCCAGGTTTCGCGATCGAAGCGGATGTAAGGGCAATCGCGCAGTATCGCCTGCGGCTGCGCGGGCAGCGGGAAATGGGGCCGGCGAGGGACGATCAGCACCATCGGCTCGCTGTAGAGCTGCGTCCAGACCATGCTCGCGGAGAGCGGCCGGGGTGACTTCATCACCACTGCAGCATCCAGTTCGCCATTCAGCACTTTGTCGGCGAAGGCGCTGGACTGGCCGGCGAACAGCTTGACCTCCAGGCGCGGATGCTCCTGCCGGATGGCCCACAACGCGTCGGCGAAGGCACCCATCAGGGCGGACACCAGGGCGCCCATCACCACCGTGCCAGCCAGCTCGCCGGTTTCCTCGCCCGCGGCCAGCGCCTCGTAGCGGTGAATCAGTTCCTCGACCCTCGGCACCGCCTGCCGCCCGGCGGTGTTGAGCACCACGGCGCGGGCGCTTCGATCGAAAAGGGGCCGGTTCAGGTCCTGCTCCAGGCTGCGCATCTGCAGGCCCACGGCGGCCGCGGTGAGACCGACCTCCGCGCCGGCGGCCGCAAAGCTGCCGTGCCTCACCACCGCCAGAAAGGTCCTCAGGGTACGGATCGACGACATCGGGGTTGAAATCCGCGGAGGGCAGGTGATGCGGGCGACCGCGAGGCAGCCGCGAGAATATCGATGAAGCGGCCGTAAAGTGCTACTTTATCTCAGCTCAATTTAATCTAGCTGTACTTTAGCTCGCGATCTCGCCAGAATTCGTTGTCCGGTGGGGAGACAATGGGAACAGGATGTCGGACGCGCTCAACGTGAGGGTATGGCGAGGCGGCGGCGAAGGCCGCTTCGTCACCTACCAGGTGCCGCGGCTGGACAGCCAGACCGTGCTGGATGTGGTGACCTACATCCAACGCCGGCTGGAGCCGTCGCTCAGCTACCGCTTTTCCTGCCGCGTCGGCATGTGCGGCTCCTGCGCCATGACGGTCAACGGCATCGCCCGCTGGACCTGCCGTACCCATGTGTCCAAGGTAGCGCTCGACGGCGAACTTGAGATCGCGCCGCTGTCGAACCTGCCGGTCATCAAGGACCTGGCGACCGACATGCGCGAGTTCTTCGACAAGTGGGCGCGGGCCCGCGGCCAGTTCCGCGGCAGCAAGACGCGGCACGACGACTTCGAGCTGGTCGAGCCGGCATCGCCGGAGCGGATCGCCGCCGACGCCGGCAT
>JACCRJ010000113.1 GCA_013813615.1 Lautropia sp.
GTCTTTCGCGGCGCCGCGCCCATCGGGGGCCGGGTCGGGGTGCAGACGGGGGTTGACCACCGGCCAGTTGACGATGCAGGCGACGATCCCCGCCGCCGCGATGGCCACCACCACGGCCCTTAGCCGCACCGCCATGTCGTCCCGAGCCGCCAGGCTCGCCGCGTCCGGATGGACCGGGTCCGTCGCGACCAGCTTGTCGCCCCCCACCATCGGCTTGACCAGCGATTGGCGCCTGACGAGGCGGTAGTACAGGACCGCCGCCAGGTGGAGCCCGACCAGCGCGAGAATCAGGGGCTCGTTGAATTGATGCAGCCAGCTTGCCCGTCCGACGAAGGCGCTGGAGACCAGCCGCGCCAACGGGCCCTCGCTGGCGATGTCGTCGGACGTGAAAAAGCCGGCACTGGCCTGGACAGCGACGATCGCAAGCAGGGCGAACACCGACAAGGCGCCGATTGGGCTGTGACCCAGCGTGCGCGGTGCGTGAGCCGCGTCGCGCAGGTAGGCGAAAGTGGCCTTCGGCGAGAAGACGAAGCCCGTGAACCGGGCGTAGCGGGGCCCGACCAGCCCCCACAGGATCCGGAACAGGATCAGCCCGAGAGCGGTGTAGCCGAAACGGAAGTGCCAGTCCTCCAGCCTGCCTTGACGGAGACGAACGACCCGATCAGGCAGACCACCAGCAACCAGTGAAACAGACGCAGCGGCAGGTCCCAGACGCGCACCCGCTGCATCGACGCCGCGCCACCCGCGGCCCCGGGGGGGCTACCCGCAGCTTCAGGGGAGTTCGACACCACCTGTGTCTTCCTTCTTCTTCACCGGCTTGAGCAGGTCCTCGCGCTTGACGCCCAGCCACATGGCGATGGCCGCGGCGACGAAGACCGAGGAGTAGATGCCGAAGAGGATGCCGATGGTCAGCGCCAGGGCAAAGTAGAAGAGTGTCGCGCCGCCGAAGAGCAGCATCGAAAGGACCATCAGCTGGGTCGAGCCGTGGGTGATGATGGTGCGCGAGATCGTGCTGGTGATGGCGTGGTCCAGCACCTGCGGCGTCGTCAGGCTGCGAGACCGGCGCTCGCGGAATTTCTCCCGCACCCGGTCGAAGATTACCACCGATTCGTTGACCGAGTACCCCAGCACCGCCAGCACCGCCGCCAGCACCGACAGCGAAAACTCCCACTGAAACGCCGCGAAGAAGCCGAGGATGATGATCACGTCGTGCAGGTTGGCGATGATCGCCGCCACCGCGTACTTCCATTCGAAGCGGATCGCCAGATAGATCATGATGCCCGCGATCACCACCAGCAGGGCCATGGCGCCGTCCGACGCCAGCTCTCTGCCCACCTGGGGGCCGACGAACTCGTTGCGGCGCTGCTCCACTGCCGGGTCGACGGCCTTCAGCGCCGCCATCACCTGAGCGGCCTGCTGGTCGGAGGTCATGCCTTCGCGCAGCGGCAGCCGGATCATCACGTCGCGCGAAGTACCCAAGTTCTGCACCTGGGCTTCGCCGATGCCGAGGCCCTCGATGGCCACACGCGCCTTCTCCAGGTCGGCTGGCTGACTGAAGGCCACCTCCATCACCGTGCCGCCGGTGAATTCGACCGACAGGTGCAGGCCCCGGAAGGCGAGAAAGCCGACCGCGAGGATGAATGTCACCACCGATATCGCGTTGAAGATCAACGCGTGGCGCATGAAAGGGATGTCGCCCTTGATCCGGAAGAATTCCATGGTCAGCTGCTCGTGGAGCCGCTCGGCTTCCAGATTTGTCCGATGGAGAGCCCGGAAAGCCGCTTCTTGCTCCCGTACCAGAGGTTGACCAGGCCGCGTGAGAAGAAGACCGCGGAGAACATCGACGTGAGGATGCCGAGGACATGGACCACCGCGAAACCTTTGATCGGACCGGAACCGAAGGTCAGCAAGGCGAGGCCGGCGATCAGCGTCGTGATGTTCGAGTCCAGGATGGTGGCCCACGCCCGGTCGTAGCCCAGGTTGATCGCTGCCTGCGGCGAGGCGCCGCCGCGCAGCTCCTCGCGGAT